>PWVT01000042.1 GCA_003562195.1 Phycisphaeraceae bacterium
ATAGAACAGACAAGCCGCTCACGGCTTTCGAACATCGGCCCATTGCTGACTCATGCTCCAGACAGCCATTATCATCGGCACACCCGATACCTGCCACCGCATTGAGCAGCAACTCGACCTGCTCGATCCACGACCGGTGAGCATCGGGTGGGTGATCACACATGGTTCTTGCTCAGCAAACACGCTCGGCACATTGGATGATCTGGAGTCAATTGTTGCCAAGCGCAAACCCCACCTCGCGTTGATCAGTCTTCCGGGTGCGATGAGCGAATTGATTCTCAGCATTCGCACTCGACTTCGCCGTATGAACATTCCTGATCGGTTCATGCCAACGCTTGAGGATCAGATTTCCGGAGTAGGCCCGCGTACGGACATCGCTGTGGATGTCGATCAACTGCTCGGTCGCGCGCCACGTATTATGGATAAGTCCGCCATTCGCCGCGTAGTCACTGGTCGGCGTGTGCTTGTGACCGGTGCAGGCGGCTCAATTGGCAGTGAACTGGCTCGAGTCGTTTCAGCGTTCCAGCCGCTGCAAATCATGCTGATGGATCGATCGGAAAACGCGCTGTTTGAAATCGACCGTCAGATCGCCCGGCTCCAGCCGGGGCTGTCACGTCGGGCCTTGCTGCATGATGTGGTTGATCATGAAGCCACGAGAACAATGTTCAGTGCGCTCAAGCCAGACCTGATTTTCCATGCGGCTGCTCACAAGCATGTTCCAATGATGGAGGATCATCCCGCCGCGGCTGTGGAGAACAACTTCTTTGGGACGGTGTCGGTTGCTGATGCTGCAGCCGACGTCGGGGCAGAGCGGTGTGTGCTTATCAGCACCGACAAGGCCGTCAATCCGACCTCCGTGATGGGGATGACCAAGCGATTGGCCGAGCTGTACGTTCAATACCGTAATCAGGACTCAACTGGTAAGAGCTTCTCGATCGTGCGGTTTGGGAACGTGCTGGCGTCTTCTGGCAGTGTGCTGGAGATCTGGTCACGACAGATCGCCGATGGCGGGCCGCTGACGGTAACGGACCCGGCCATGACGCGGTATTTCATGACCATTCCCGAGGCGGCTTCTCTGGTGATTCAAGCGGCGGCGCAGGATGATTCAGGTGGGGATGTGTTCCTGTTGGATATGGGCGACCCGGTTCGCATTGTCAATCTTGTCTGCCGATTTGCAGCCATGCATGGACTTCGAGCCATTTTGCCGGGCGAGACCGTTGACACCGTTAATGAGGGTCGAGCCGGGACAATTTCAGTGGTGTACACCGGGATTCGACCAGGCGAGAAGCTGCATGAAGACCTGACCTTCGATGCAGAAGCCATGCGGCCAACGGCACATCCTGATATCAATATGTGGTGCCTTGCACCACCCAAACGCCGATATATTGATGAAATTCGTGATACACTGTTGGGGTGTCGAGACATCTCGCCAACCGAGTTGACAACGCGGATCAGACGGCTCGTCACAATGGCAGAACTGGAGGCGGTCATGGACTTGACCGCGCCCGCAGGTGGGTAAAAATAGTGCCCGATACAGATAGCCCCTCCTGGGAAAGCCCGGAACTGTTGGGACCTCGCTCAAGGAGAGTAAGCATATGGTGAAGAATTCATACCTCGAATACGAGACGTGTGACGCCGAGCACGGTACGTTCCAGCTTCGCCGCCAAGCCGATGAACTTCTGCAACGACTGATCGTAGGTCGCGAACAGAGTGAACAGCGTTTGATGGAGTGCGGTCGTCGGGATGCCATCAAGTGCGTGACCGGGCGAAGCGCCATTGATGAGGCGATTGAGACCACACGATCTATGATTCGTGAAATGGACGCGATGCTGGAAGAGATGAACACGCAGTTACAGGAGTCGTCGCCTGCAGCGGTTCCCACATCCCACATGGCCTCGCTTGTGGCGGATTGCAATCGATGAGCAAACATCCGCGCAAGAAGCGAAATCAATCGCATCAACGCACTGCCCAGCAGCGGTCGTATGACCGTGGCATTTATGCGGTGATCATCATGGTCGGGCTATTCGGCCTGGGGTTGTGGTTCCTGGCTGACGATCAAACATTCCCACACGGCGTCATCGGATATGTCGCCGTCGTGCTGGGGTTCATCAACTGGTCGGCTATCAAAGCGTGGAGAGGTTCGGCGATGTCGGACTGGCAACGTGCCCTGGCACGTCTGCCACTACGTTTCGCTGGATACGGGACAAAGGGTGGTAAGCCAGTCGAGGCGGCCCGTGAACAGGAGAAGGTCAAGATGGTGTTGATGATCAGCATTTCGCTGAGCATCGTCATCCTGCTGGCTGTCACGCTTTTGTTGTTGCGCTAAAGAGATCAACCGTCAAGTGATTCAGATTCAATGCTCGCGGTTTCACCGGCAAGTTTCTTCGCGACGTATTTCTTCATCCACGTGTCGAATGACTTGCCCGCAGCAGTGTCCTTGCCGGTAAAGCGTATTGACGACACATCTGCAAGGGCGATGGCGATGCGGTGATCTTCGCCCTTCGGGATAGCGCGGAGCATCGCCTGAGCAGGATCATCAGCCGCTTTGAAATCAAAGATAAAGCACTCGATAGCGTCGTTCGTAGACACGCGTGTGACGGTGACATCGCCACGATAATCAACCGCAAGTTCGATGGCTTTGCGTAGTGCCGGTGGGTCTGACGCAGTGGCTTCGTGGTGCTGAAGTGTCTCGTTGGGCGGGACGTTGGATTTTGTTTCCTGTGGCATAGGCGAAGGGGGTCAGGGGGTCAGTTCGCGGCCGCTTGAGGTATCGACGATCTTCCAGCGGTAATGCTTGGCAATTCGCAGCAGGACCTGCCAGCCGATCTCCTCTTCGGTGATTGAGACGAGCATTTGTGTAACCGGATCGGTCATTGGTGGAAGTGACACAAGGATGCCGGGCCCGTACAGCGGATCATCTTCGCCCGATCGTTCCGGTGCAGTATTAAAAGAACTGAGCTGCGCAACCAGATCTTTGCGCGATCCAAGGGGTGCCATGCCGTTATTCGAGGCCGATTCGCGGGAGAGGATGACATACTGCTGAGTGGACACGAGGCAAACATCTTACACGAATGTGAACGTTGCGATGCCGGTCAATCAGCCGGCTGCTTCTCCAGAAGATCCACCACGGTATCGATCAGCCGCTCCAGCGAAATCGGCTTGTTGAGGTACGCATGAACACCCAACGAATGGGCATAGGCCATGTGGCGCTTGCCCTGATTGGCCGTAACCATGACCACCACCGGCGGGTTTTTCTGTTCCACGAGCTTTTCCAAAACAAGAAAGCCCGATCGCTTTGGCAGCATCATGTCCAGCACGACAGCGTCGTATTCGAAATCGTTGCATGCAGAGACGGCTGCGTTGCCATCGGTGACGGTGCGCGTCGTGGCACCTTCGGATCGCATGGCGAGATCCATGCTTGAAAGAATGTCCTCATCGTCATCGACGATCAGCACGTTCTTGTCTTGGAGGCGGTTGCTGAACATTGCAGCGATTATAGCGCAGCCACACCGTGCGGCGGGATTACAACGGTTTGAGCACTTCGTGAAGTAATTCCTGCGTCATCCACGGCAGGGCTTCGAGTTTGGCGATGAGTCTGGCGGGCGGCTCCTTGCCTTCGCGCTCGTGACGCGGCCGACTCTTCCAACGGCGGTGGACCCACAGATACTGCTCCGGGGCGGAGCGAATCATTGTTTCGATACCACGATTGAACCGAGCAGTGATGTAAAACAGAGGGTCGGGTTGATCGGCCCAGTCGTCCGGGCCGAAGCTGTCAAAACAGTGAGCGCGGAACTGGAACTGCTCTCCAACGCGCATCGCCCCAGCCACGATCACCTGAACTTTGTAACGCATCGCCAGCAGGCCGATCGACTTGTAGCTTGATGCCAGCCGGCCGAAGAACGGCACAAACATGCCGCGATCACCGGCATTCTGGTCCGCGATGAACCCCACCCGTCCGCCGCTTTGCAGCGTTTCCTGAAGAATGGGTGTGGCACCCCACTTGGTGATGATCTTCATCCCGCGTGCTTCACGGATTCCGAGCAGGTATCGGTTGACCAGCGGGTTATCAATTGGTCGCGCCAGGGCGACACAGGGATAGCCAAGTACCGCGAGGATGTGACCGGCGAGTTCCCAGTTGCCACAGTGTCCCGTGACAAGGATCGCTGGCTTGCCGCGCACCACACGATCGAGCATCGGCTCGATATCACCCAATTGCACATACTGTGGCCAGGTCTCAGGCGTCACCAGGCGCGGTGTGACCATGGAATCAACCAAAAACACTTTCAGCATGTGCTGAAGTGACTTCTCCGCTACTTCGCGTACGTGGTGTTCCGGCCAATCGGGGTAGCTGCGGCGAATATTACCTTCAGTTCGTTCACACCGCTTCTTATTCATGCGGTGAAGAAGCGTTCCCAACGCCGAAGCCATGTGCAGGTTCTGATCCTTGGAAAAGCAATGCACCAACGCTGCGACGGTGCGCAGCGCGAAGTACTGGCTCTGATAGATCAGGTGCTTCTTGGTGCTCAAGTGACGACAATCGCCACCGCAGCGTCACCGCTGCGTGTGACCGATGAGGATGAAGAACCGATTGGCATTCAGCACGGGAATCTGCGCTTCGCGGGCCTGACGGAAAAGCTGCTCGTACCGCTCAAGGGCGCGGCGGCGTTCGAGCCAGTCACGCATCTCGCGGTCAGATGCACCCTGGCGAAGCGGGGCCGGTTCACGCGGCTGTTCACCGAGCACAAGGAAATCCAGATCGCCAGGCAGCGTGTCGCCGTGCACCACAGTGCCGCCCCAGTCAACGATGAGGTTCTCGATATAGTCGCGCTCGGCTTCTGTTGCGCGGCCGTCGCCATCAATATCGAACAGGCCGTGCACGTAGAACTTGAACTGGTAGTTCGGGTCGTACACCGCATTGGCGATGACATCGTTTCGCACGACCGGCCGGCCGGGGACCGAGCGAATGATCTTTGCTGTTGATGTGGTGTCACCGACACGCACGACCTGCAAACTCGCCTTGCCGCGTGGCAGTTCACCGGTCTCTTCACTCGGGCGAATCATCGCGGCATCGTCGTACACCTCGAAGGTCATCCCGAGCACGATACGGTGCTGCCGTCCGCGATCGATAAAGACCTGATCACTCGCCCCGCTGGCGTCAATCACCCGGCCATCGACGAGCGTCGAGGGGTCCTGAGCGCGAATGCGATCAGCGCTGAGCCGTTCCTGAAGGTCTTCCACGCGGGACATCAGCAGCACTCGCTCGCGATGCAGGTCATCAGCATCGCGTTCAAGATTGGCAATGCGGTCTTCGTACTGATCGTGCAGACGATCAACAGACTCGTTCATCGCGCGCTTGGTGGCTTCGAGTTCACTTCGATACTCATCCGCAGCGGCGCGGTAACCGGCAATCTGATCCTGCACGCCTTGCAGTTCCGCACGATGCGATTCACGCATGCGGTCGGCTTGCGCGCGGGCTTCATCCAACTGGTTGTTCAGCCGCTCCATCTGGCCTTGCAAGCTGGACACTTCATCACGGGATTGGTTTCGCTGGCGGTGTACGTCCTGCAGCACATTGGCGACGACGCCGGAATCATCCACACCAAAGCGGCTGAGCCGACCTTGCAGGCGGTCGATCGTGGCGGTTGGATCGCCATCCACATACTGCATGATCGCTTCGATGCGGCCATGCAGGTATTGGGCGACGGATTCATTCCGTTGTGCTGCGGCTGCTTCAAAACCACGGAACAGGTCCTGATTCCGCTGCTGGGGACGCACGTAATCGCTCAACGCAGCCACGGCATCGGCACGTTCCTCCTGCGCCTCAGCACGACCTGCGTAAAACACGATGGTCAGCACCAGAAGAAAAACTGTGGTCATGACGAAAACGACCAGAGAAACGATTACGCCAGTTCCAGCGCCAGAACGAACAGCCATGAGTCCGACTCCAAACTTCTGATAGTCAGCCCCGTCTTCTCCAACGGGGCGTGATCGAATACCTACTGCCTGCAGTCCGTAACACGGACTGATGTGCCAGTGTCCAAAGATTTTCCCGCTCCGTCAAGCGAGAACACTTCCGTGTTCCTAGCTCTACGCACATCGCCCGGTGCTGGTTGCTGCCGTTGAGGCCACCAATCATGACAAAACCGGGCCAAATCTGACGAAAACGCGCCGGATCGCCACTTTCGGCGACCTTTGCTTCACAGCCGCTATGTCCAAAACCCTCATCACACCGTCCCTGTGCGAAATTGCGCGCCCAAAAGCGCAGATTTTCCCACCCAGTTCGATGCGCCAGTAGCTCAACCAACAGAGCACCCGTTTCCAGCGCGCTGCCGAACGCGGTGGCGTCGCGGGTTTTCGATCGGGATGGCACAACACGATACATGTGCAACGCTTACTCCTGTTCATATCACGACGGAATCGGGATCGCGTACTGCTTCGCGTCCGCTGCACGCTGAAGCACACCAGGCAACATTGCATGATTGCCTTTCCGTATTAACACCCCGCGGCAACGCGGGCGCGCGCAGCGTGACACAGCTTTCGTCGCAATTGCACTTGGCGATGGCTTCCAGTGGGTTTGACATGTCCGATTGTTCTCGATTGTCCATCACCCGCAAGGCGCCCCTGCGCGCACTTCGATACGCCACAGTACTGGATCGCGGTTGACTATCCCGGAGCAATCCAATTCGTACTGTATTGCGACAGGGCTCACGTCTTTACCAGTACCTCTTGGTTCAATTCGGGCGCGGGCCATTTTGCCGGCCTTCTCTCGACAGAACCTTTCGATGAGGTTTTTTTGCAGAAATTGGATTCTCCACAGAACGTCTTCATTGACGACCTGCACTTTGGCACGTTCGTGCCCGCGTCTGCGGGGGTCGTGCTGGGCCTGCTCGGCCTCGCCGCGCTCCCGAGTCGTCGGCGGGCGTGATTCAAAGCCCCTCTCCCTGCCCGGGGGAAAGGGGGTTATAAGACCACCCACGAAAAAGTCTCAGAAAAATCTTTGATTTTCGGGAACCCGGGGTACATTGGAAAATTGGAAGTCTGCCTGTGATCGCCAAGTGCTTGGGAATTGTGGTACTTGCGGGGCAGTGCGTCGCTCGGAAGCGTAACCGGCGGCAGTCGATATCGTGTGAGGACTGAGAAACAAGGAAGAACAAATGAAGAACGCGCATGTGGGGGCTGCGGGTACCACCCTGCGGCTGAAGTCAGAAAAGACTCGGGGAACTTTGTGGCGGAGCGGGATGCTTTCAATCACAGCAGTGCTGGGTCTGACATCTGTGATGACCCTTAGCACCATGCCGGTGGAATCAGCCGTGGCTGATTCGCGGCAGCGCGGCGAGGTTCAGACACTTGCCGGCGAGACGCCTCAGTGGTCGGTTGCCCGGCAGTGGAATGAAGAGTTGCTTGAAGCGATTCGCAATGACACAGCCCGGCCGCCGGTGCACGCAAGAAACCTGTATCACGTTTCCGTAGCGATGTGGGACGCTTGGGCCGTGTACGACGCGGTGGCGCAACCGGTGTTTGCTGATGAGTTCCAGACCGCCGACGATGTGCAGGCAGCCCGTGAAGAGGCGATCAGCTTTGCTGCCTATCGCGTGATCGAGCATCGCTACCAGAACTCAAACGGCGTTGAGATCACGATGGCCAACATCAACGCGCGAATGATCGCGCTGGGCTATGACAAGGACTTCACCTCAACGGAAGGGAACTCACCAGCTGCGGTTGGTAATCGCTGTGCAGAGATGGTCATTCAAGCAGGTTTGGCTGACAACTCCAACGAAACGGAGAACCATGCGGGTATTGACCCGATTACTGGAGAACCCTACGAGCCAGCAAACGAGCCGCTGGTTGTTGAGTTACCCGGTGCAGCGTCAATGGTGTATCCCAATCGGTGGCAATCTATTTGGTTGCACGTGTGGATCGATCAGCAGGGCAACATTCTGGATGGCAACGTGCCGGACTTCGTCGGTCCGCATTGGGGTTTGGTAACGCCTTTCTCTCTACGGCCGGAGCATCGCACGCCAGGCAAGAACGGTGTCTACCTTGATCCGGGGCCACCGCCAATGTTGGGGGAGGATGAGGCGCAGACGGCATTGTGGATGGATACCTTTGTCGATGTCCTCGTGACTTCCGCAGTGATGGATCCTGATTTGGACATTTTCATCGATATCTCACCAAGTGTGTTCGGCAACAATCCGCTTGGGTCCAACGATGGCACCGGTCATGGCCCGACGAATCCCGTCACCGGAGAACCGTATGAGCCAAACGTTGTGAGATATGGTGATTATGCGCGGATTATTGCTGAGTTCTGGGCTGATGGCCCACTGAGTTCCACGCCGCCGGGTCATTGGAACGAGATCGCCAATGAGTTTATCGTTGATCATCCGGACTTTGAGCGTCGCATGGGCGGGACGGGTCCGATTCTCGATCCGCTTGAGTGGGATGTGAAGATGTACCTCGCCATCAACGGCGCGGCGCACGATGCAGCGGTGGCATGCTGGGGTGTCAAGGGATTTTACGATTTCGTGCGGCCGGTGTCGGCGATCCGATACATGGCTGACCGTGGACAGTCGACTGATCCGAATCTTCCCAGTTACCACCCACACGGGTTGCCACTGATTGATGGGCTGATCGAGATGATCACCGAGGACACGATCGCCCCGGGCGGGAAGCATGAGCATCTCTCTGAGATGCTTGTCGATGAAAACGGGAATCCTCTCGATGATGGTCAAGGCAACAATATCTGGGATGCCACGCAGTTCATCGGTGAGGTGGCTGTGAAGGCGTGGCCAGGTTCACCGTGGGACCCGGTCAGTCTGCCGCAGACATGGATTCACCCGGATTTTCTTGATCTGGATGCGCCGTATAGCGGCGTGCGCTGGGTGCGCGCCAAGCGGTGGACGACCTACCAGTTGCCCACGTTTATCACGCCTCCGTTTGCAGGATACACCTCAGGCCATACCACCTTCAGCCGTGCAATCGCTGAGGTCCTGACGGAAATCACCGGCAGCCATTACTTCCCTGGCGGGATGGCTGAGTATCTGATCCCCCAGGGTGATGGACTCGAATTCGAGTACGGCCCGAGCGAGGATCTGTACCTGCAGTGGACCAGTTACTACGACTGCTCCGATCAATCGGCACGCTCGCGCATTTATGGCGGCATTCATCCGTATGTCGATGACATTCCCGCACGTCTCCATGGCCACCAGATCGGCCTGATTGTCGCCGAGCGCGCCTTTGCATACTTCAACGGCGATGTGACGCCCGGAAAGATTGGTGATCTCAACGGCGATGGAGTCGTGGATGTCTCTGATCTGCTTGTGTTGCTGAGCAACTGGGGACAGTGCCCCAACGAAATCAGTTGGGGTTGCACGGGTGACCTCAATGAGGACGGCGTGGTCGATGTGTCTGACCTGCTCATTCTGCTTGCGAACTGGGGATAATCGCTCGCGATAACGCCAAGCAACAATTTGAACCGGAATGCCGTTGACCATGATTCATGTGAATCAT
>PWVT01000231.1 GCA_003562195.1 Phycisphaeraceae bacterium
AAAAGCCAGTCGCCTTCTTCCAACACAGCCGCGACGCCGGGATGCTCGGCATCCTCGGTACGAAAGACGTTCGGAAGCTCAAGCTTCTTGTCGTGAGGATAAATCTCCTCGACATCAATGACGGCCAAGAGCGTGCCATCGCTGTGCTTGAGGGCGGCTCGGCCGCCTTCTTTGAGTTCACCCTTGAGGGCGTCGTCAACGGCCAGCGTAATGGGGATCGGCCAGATTTCGCCGCTGGAAAGACGCATATCGCGGCAGATCGACTCAAAATCGGCCCTTTTCACAAATCCTGTGAGCGGGCTGAATGCACCGATGGCGATCATCTCCAAGTCGCACGCCTGCTTGGCGCTGAGCGTGATCGTGGGCAGGTTAGCCGCTTCGGCGGTGAGCTTTTCAGCGTCGGCCGGGCTGACGATACGGTTGACAAGCGTGCCGCCATGCGGCGGAATGAGCGATTCTGCGGACATCTGGTTCTCCTGTTTTTTGTTGTTCACCTCCGGAAATGAGGTAAGTTCCTCATGGTAGCAAATCCCAGCGACGCTTCCACCGTTAATATCCGTGGAATTGCTACAAACAGGGCGGAAAAGCCCCAGAGTCTGGTTCATTTACCAGCTTTTCGCCCCTGGGGGCGGCGACAACCGGTCAATTGTCCACAGTCCGCTCAGTGCACTGCGCAAGCGGGGTGGAAGTAGAGCCCTCACCAGCAGTCGAGCCAGCGTGCGGCCACATACCAAGCCAACGATCATCGGCACTATCGCTGACAGCATCGCGATCATTTGCAATCTTGAACCAATCGGGACAAAGACGTTCGACCCGATGGTCCAGCGAATTCCCGGACCGAACAGGTCGGCGAATTCAAACTGTGCCAATGCCGCAGCGAGACCGATGATCGCTAGCGGCCAAATCGGAAGCCATCGGCGACGGATATGTGGCAGCAGGAGCGACCAAACAACGCCAATGCCCACCAGCAATGGGCTGTAAGCGACAATCTGCCAGAGTTGTCGCCAGTCAGCCATGGCGATCCAACCACCAGCATCGGCCAGCAACGCACGGACATCCTGTTGTCGCCACCACGTTTGATCCACCGGTAAGTAGTACAGATTGGTGTGGCCTACTTCATAGTGTCGCCAGATGGCCCGTTGGTCTTCCGGCAGATTCTCAAAGCCCCAAGCCAACTGCAGTTCCCCAACGTGCTGTGCAAAGGACTCGGTGGATCGCGTGCCGATGTGGTGCGTCATACCAGTGATGATCAGCGCTGAGATGAACCAGGCACTGAGCAGCAACAGCACCCAAAGTCCCGCAAGCACAATCGCCCATCGGCTTGCCCAGCGCCCGAGAAGAGGATATTCCTGGACAGAAGCAACCGTGCCGCACTCCGGGCAACGCACGATCAACATT
The DNA here is from genome assembly GCA_003562195.1 of Phycisphaeraceae bacterium. GTDB lineage: Bacteria > Planctomycetota > Phycisphaerae > Phycisphaerales > SM1A02 > PWVT01. The sequence continues at coordinate 1,399 of PWVT01000231.1, forward strand.
TTGTAATGTCCTTCGCGCAACACCGGTTGGCCGGAGAGGTTGTAATGACACGCAATGCACAGACGATCACCCTGTAGTGTTGAAACACGGGTGTCGCGCGGCGTAATCGCATTCTCGGCAAGGGTTCTTGCAGGTTGGTCGATGCTCATGTACTCAGTCTCCGGGCACGTCGCCGCCGTCGTCGACGTTGCCATCGCAAGTGCCGACGTCGGTTGTTGTAGTGGACGAAGGCAGTTCCCAACGGCCAACCGATCAAGGAAACACCCGTTAGTATCGCCAGACCGATCAGGGTGCGAGTCCACAGTGGAAAGAGCTCTTGTACCGTTTCCTGTGGCATGGATGATGTAACACCGAAGCGATACGACAATTCCATAAAAGCCGGCAACACGATCATGATGAACGTTACGGTGGCGAAGAGCAGTCCCAGCCAACCGATCCACTGAGTGGCATAACGCCAATGTCCAAGCGCGGCACGAAGCCACGTGCCAATAGCTAGCGGCAGGATGACTAATGGCCATATTGACCACCACCCGGTTGACTGCAGATACTCAACCGGCTGATCGCGCCAGAACATGTATCCAATCCACGCACCACTAAGCAAATGGAGTGTTGTAAACACCACAATGGCTACGACTTGAAACGCAATCGCCAATATCGCTGCGTTTAAGCGCGTCGCCCATTGCCATCCTCGCCAGATCGGATGCACTGTGCGGGTACTGGCCTGTCCACATGTGCAGATGATTACGCTGAGGTTGTAATGCGGCTCGCGGATCGGGTGGCGACGCGCGAGGTCAAGTCCACATCGTTGGCAGACATGGGCAATTGCCATAGATGGAAAGATACTCTTGCGAGCCCGTTGATGCAGTAACAATTAGAGTTGGCTCTTGGTTGCCCCCTCTGGTGCGCACAGCCAAGCTAGAGGATTTCCGCCGCAAGTGAGGCGAGGGTGCTGCGTTCGGTCTTACTGAGTGTCACGTGGCCGGTGAGTGCCTGGCCCTTCATACGTTCAATCAGGTAGCTCAGGCCGTTCGATGAAGCATCAAGGTAGGGATTATCGATCTGGTTGACATCACCCGTGAGGACGATCTTGGTGCCGTCCCCAACCCGCGAGACGATGGTTTTGACTTCGTGGGGTGTGAGGTTTTGTACCTCATCGATGACCAGAAACTGGTGCGGGATTGATCGCCCACGGATGTACGTGAGCGGTTCGAGTACTAGATTGCCGCCAGCGATCAGTTGTTTGATGCGCTGCTCGGTGGTGTGGCTTTCCACATGCTGGCCAAGGTGACTGCCGCGTGTGGAGAGCAGGTAGGCAAGGTTGTCGAAGATCGGCTGCATCCACATGGCCATCTTCTCATCCTTGTCGCCGGGCAGATAGCCGATGTCACGGCCAAGCGGCATGATCGGGCGCGCCACCAGAAGCTTGTCATAGCGTTCGTCCTTGAATACCTTATGCATACCCGCAGCAACAGCCATGAGAGTCTTGCCGGTACCAGCCGCGCCCATAAGCGTCACGAGTTTGATTTCGTCATCAAGTAGAAGATCCATCGCCATGGTCTGCTCAACATTCCGCGCCATGATGCCGAACACCGGGCGGCGAGGGCCAGCGATCGGAATCAGGTGGTCCGTATCAGCCAGCAGGCGTGACAAGCCCGTATGTGATTCATCTTCAATTGATTTGAGCAGTAGAAACTGATTAGTCTGCGGCGTGAGGACGGCCGATTCGCCATCCAGATTCTCTGTGACAAGATAAGAATCAAGCTTGGCAAGTGGGAGTTGACGCTCGTTGTACAACTCGTCGATGATCTCACCCGGCACTGTGATTGCAGCATGCCCGGTATAGAGCCAGTCTGCATCGACCTTCTGGGCCTCAAAGTCCTCGACGGGGATGCCCAGGGCATCTCCCTTCACACGGGCGTTGATATCCATCGAGATGAAGACCGTGTGCTTGCCCGCCACCTGCATGGCATGAGCGACGGCGAGGATGCGATTGTCCGCCTCATCCAGATCAAGCGCGAAGTCCATCGAGCGATCACAGCGGTCGAGTCGAAGCGAGCCACCAAGATCGTTCAGCGGAACGCCGTCCAGGAGTCGACCCTCCTTTCGTAGCCGATCGATCTGGCGAATGACCTGGCGTGAATTGCGCCCGGTGTCATCACTGTTTTTCTTGAAGCGGTCAAGTTCTTCGAGTCCCGTCAGCGGAATTACGACTTCGTGCTCGGCAAACATAAAAATCGCGTTGGGGTTGTGCAATAAAACATTGGTGTCAAGCACGAAGTGCTTGCGTAGGGTTGCACTGTCATGCTGAGTTTGGCTTGAACGCTCAGCCGATTCATGCCGTGATTCTGCTGGAGTCTGCGGTGAATTCATGCCGCTTCTTTCCATGGACGTGTACTCAGGCCCTCCAGCACACGATAGGCGGGGCTCGACAATGCCAGTGAGACCGGCAAGATGTATGGAAGTGCTATGATCGGCATAATTGGCGTTGTTCTGTCGACTTGAGAATCTGGAAGAAGAAGCCCAATGACTGTACGCGACGTAACGAACGTGCTGGAAACCATCGCCCCGCTGCGATTCGCAGCCGAATGGGACAATGTCGGGCTGCTTATCGGATCACCACAGTGGAGCGCAGATTCCGTCCTTTTGACCATCGACCTGACCGAGGAAGTTCTTGCAGAAGCGACCCAACGCGGCGCGAGCATGATCATCGCCTATCACCCGCCAATTTTCCACCCTCTCAGAACACTCACCGATGGAGATGTGCGGCAGGCGATCGTGCTGGAAGCAGCAAGGGCTGGCATTGCGGTGTACAGCCCTCACACTGCTCTTGACGCGGCACCAGGTGGCGTCAATGACTGGCTGGCTCGTGGGCTTGGCGAGGGGGATGTGCGTGCGCTCGAGGCCTATGAGTATCTTCCCCAATCTGAGCAGTGCAAGGTCGTGACGTACTGCCCCGGTGATGCTGTTGATGCTATTCGTTCAGGGTTGGCAACAATTGGTGCTGGACGCATTGGTAACTATCAGCTTTGCTCATTCGAAATGAAGGGACACGGGACATTCTTCGGCGGAGATGACACGAATCCAGCAGTTGGTGAAAGAGGTTCTTTACAACGGGTGGATGAGGTGCGACTCGAAATGGTATGCGGTGCGTCGAACCTTGCGTTGGCAGTGATGACCCTGAGAGAGTTTCACCCCTATGAAGAGCCGCCTATCGAGGTGTATCCACTTCTTCCCCGACCGGATCGCAAGGTCGGCCATGGTGGGCGACTGGTGCTTGACCAGCGAGTGAATGTGCCCACGTTGGTGGAGCGGATTAAGGCACTCCTGGGTGTGCAGCGAGTTGGTGTGGCACTTGGCCGTGGTGCACCACAAGAGTTTCAGATTATCGGCATCTGCCCCGGGGCAGGCGCTTCGCTTGTCGAGGCTGCAATTGACCAGGGCTGTGAGGCATTCTTCACCGGCGAGATGAAGCATCATGAAGTGCTCGCTGCGCAGGGGCGCGGTTGCACCATCATCTTGGCTGGACATACCAACACTGAACGAGGATACCTCACGTTGTTGCAGAATCGATTGGCCAAGGCACTTCCTGACGTAGCCATTAGTGTTTCCAAAGCAGATGTCAGCCCGATGCGTTTTTATTAGACACTACCCCTTTGGGTTGGCACGTTCTTGTCGGGCACACATGGCTCTCTCGACCGAATTGTCCAACTCCGGCAAATCTTCGGAAGTTGCTGACACGCACCTTATTCCGGCTGGTAGATGTGCCGATGAATATGACATGTCATCAAAGCCGCACGAGAATCAGGATGGAGGATCAAGTGGATCCCTCCAGCCGCTGTACAGTGAGTACGACGATGATGCCGACATGGCTGAGCTCATTGAATTCTTCGTCGAGGAGCTCAAGGGTCGTTTGGCGTCGATAGAGCTGGCATGGCAAACTGGCGACGAAACCCACCTGCAACTGATGGCGCATCAACTTAAAGGTGCAGCGGCCTGTTACGGCTATCCATCCATTACAGAATCTGCAGCGGTCCTGGAGAGAGAACTATTGGCTGATGAGGCCGAACTGTCTGCACTGTCAGAGAAGGTCGAGGACCTTGTTGGCCTATGCCGCCGTGCAGTTGCATCCGAGGGGTGACGGCCATCAGGAATACGTGTGAATCAAAGACGGGGGGGTGAACACAATGCGACCACATCAAAACCACGCACCGCGGCTTCTGGCAATCGATGATTCATCGCTGATTCATCGTCTGCTGAAATCGCGCTTAAAAAACGAGCGGATCGAGATCCACCATGCAACGGATGGTATCGAAGGCCTGCATATGGCGCGCAAGCTACTTCCCGATGTTGTCTTGCTGGATATCGACATCCCCCAAATTGACGGCTTTGAAACTCTACGCGAGCTCAAGGCCGACCCTTCCACACACGACATTCCAGTGATCTTTATCTCTGGCATGGTGGACACGGACACGAAGGTCCGTGGTCTGGAGCTCGGGGCGATTGACTTTATTGCAAAGCCATTCGACATTGCTGAATTGAAGGCACGCGTGCGATCTGCTGTACGCATACGCTCTCTCATTCGCATGCTCGCGCAACGTGCACAAATCGACGGCCTTACCGGCCTGTGGAATCGGTCGTATTTCAACGACCGACTGGCGCAAGAGATATCCGAAGCCAAACGTCATGACAAGCCGCTGGCGCTGATGATGTGCGACTTGGATCACTTTAAGCCCCTCAACGATAACTATGGCCATCCCTTTGGTGATCATGTACTCGAGGAGTTCGCCCAGCTTCTCAGTGAGGGGCGCGACAATGATGTTTCCTGCCGTTACGGTGGTGAGGAATTCGCTGTAATCTTCCCGCACACGGATGCGAATGAAGCAGCAAAAGTAGCCGACCGCCTTCGGCGCGGCTTGCAGCGGTGCAGTTGGCACAATCACACAAAGCTGGTCGTGACCGCATCTTTTGGTGTGACGGATCTTTCGCGCGTCGCTGAGCCGACGAACGATGCGATGATTGACTCGGCTGATAAAGCGCTCTATGCCGCCAAGGCCACTCGAAACACAGTGTGCATCGCAGAACGAAGTGGCCCCGCGATTCGACTGAGTGCATGATGGAGGCATTGATGCTCGCTGGCACATCCAAGCCGCCTCGTGCTACACTTTGCACGCGATGAGCAAAATCTGGCTCAATGGTGACTTGGTGGACAAGGACAATGCGGTAGTCTCCGTGTTTGACCATGGTCTGTTGTACGGCGACGGCTGCTTCGAGGGCATTCGCGCTTACAACGGGCGTGTTTTCAAGCTGGCGTCTCATCTTCGTCGCATGTTTCAATCTGCGCAGAAGATTCGCCTTACACCAACATACACGCCTGAGCAGATTGATGCAGCGATACGCGATACGCTGGAAGCCAACGGCCAGACCGACGCTTACATCCGGCTGATCTTTACACGTGGCGCTGGGACATTGGGCCTACACCCGTTTCGCTGCCCCGCCCCAAACACCATCATCATCACTGCTGATATCCAACTCTATCCGCCTGAGCTATACGAGCAGGGGATGAAGGTCATTGTCGCCAAGCGGCCGCGGGTTCCAATTGCCTGTCTCGACCCGGCAATCAAGAGTCTGAATTATCTTAACAACATCCTTGCCAAGATCGAAGCAATCGATGCCGATGTGCTGGAAGCAATTATGCTGAATGTCGAAGGTGACGTCGCTGAGTGTACTGGCGACAACATCTTCGTTGTCAGGGATGGTCAAATTTTTACGCCGCCGAAATCATCGGGGATCCTTCACGGCATTACGCGGCAGTTTGTGATGGATACAGTCGCGCCGAATCTCGGCTATGTGGTCAACGAGAAGTCAATGAAACTCGACGAAGTACTGAAGGCAGATGAAGTATTCCTGACCGGGACAGCAGCCGAGATAATCGGCGTGAGCCAGATTGATGAGCATGTCATAGGTGAGGGGAACGTCGGTCCGATCACGCGGTTATTGAACAAAGAGTTCCGGCGAGTTATTACCGATGATGCGCCGGAGGATTGACCATGCGCTGCCGGGTGTGTGATTATGCATTGTGGAACCTCCATACGCGACATTGTCCGGAGTGTGGAGAGAGCTTTCATCCCAGTGAGTACGAATTCGTTCCTAATGCGGTGCAGTTTCGATGCCCACATTGTGAGCAAGCCTATTTTGGCACGGATGTAAAAGGTCATCTTTCGCCGCGAGCATTCACGTGTTCAGGTTGCCAGACCAATGTTTCCATGGATGAAATGGTTCTCCTGCCAGCCGCAGGTGTTCAGGAGTGGGAAACGCAGATTGAGCGGTTGCCGTGGACGGAATCGCGCGGGACAGGGCGTTTCAGCGCGTGGTTTGTGACCGTTTGGCGAGCACTCTTCACGCCACATCGCGTCTTGAAATCGCGCCCGCCTTCGAATGCCACATCATCCGCGTGGAGTTTTGCTATCGTGACCAGTCTGATGGTTACGCTTGCGGTGGCGTTACCATACCTTTTCCTCGTGCTGGTATTGGCGGGCGTTGCGACAGGTTTCGGTGGCGGTGCACTCCAAATGAGAGATATAGCGATCATCGTCGGCGTCGGCCTGTTGGTCCTTGGTGGCGTGGTCGTAATGACGGTGATCTATATCGCGCTATGGGGATTGTTTGCTCACGGCGTTCTCAAATGGACCGGGCCGCTCGAAGACACGATCGGGCGAACCTACCAGGCGATCTGCTATAGCTCGGGTGCAAATGTGTCCACCGCCGTTCCATGTCTCGGTTCATACTTCGGGTGGATCTGGTGGACGGTCAGTGCGGTGTTTATGATCAAAGACGCACAGCGCGTCTCCGGAGCGCGCGCTACCGCCGCGGCAGTCATCTTCCCTGTACTTTCAGTTGTCTTCGCGTTGGTTGCATAGGGCGGCTTCATGTATTACGTCAGCCAGTCGATTGGTACTGTGCAGGCAATGCAATTTGGATCAACAAACGCCCAGGCGTCTGCGGCGATCATCATGCAGCAAGCGAGGGTGCATGCAGAAAGCCACAACGGCGAGTTTCCTGAACACGCTGCGCAATTGATTGCAGCTGGAAAGGTTGGACCAGATGCGTTCGCGGTCACTGAGTCATCCACACAAACTTTCAACGTGCCGCTTGGAACCAGCAACTTGCAGTCCGTCGGCTGGTCTCCAGTACACGTTCAAGAAGAAATCGTTCGAGAGGTCGTCGCCGCCATGCCTCCAAACGTCGTGGCTCATCGGCTTGGCGATTACGTCTTGTGTTGGCATGGAATAGAGCTTGGTCACGCGGAGGCATCATTGTGGCTCTTCATCGTAAGTGCTGATCCCGATTTCAACGATCCAACGGACCTTAATGGTGCGGTTATCGTCGGGCTGGCAGACGGAACAATCGAGCGTGTGGAAATCGACGCATGGGACGAGCGCCTCACTGCTCAAAACACCCTTCGCATTGCCAACAACCTTGCGCCACTGCCACACCCAAGCCGGGTGCGGCACGCCAACCCATACATTGCCCCGCCGAGTGTGCACGAAGACTGATTGGTCGCCACTACCAAGTTGAGAAGAACATCTGTTGACCGCCTGTAGTGCGCTCGAGGATGACTTGGTGACTTTGCAGTTGTCCGTGTTCGTCGATGTGCATGATCGGGGTACCGCGCTGCTGGAGCGTTTCCCCAATCAGGTGGGTGCGGTGGCAAACTTCTGGCTTTTGCTCGGCGCACATGATGGCAATCCGATGACCCTTGCGCAGCCCGTTTTCAAGGCGTTCGATGCCTTCGAGAAACCACGGTTTGGTGCGAACGAGGTCGTAGTCTGGCCGTCCCTCGACACGGCCGTTGGGATAGCACGTTTCATCGGCCGGGCGCCCCCCAATTCGGTCGCCGAGAAACAGGTATCGGATCCCCGCCGCATCAACGGCGCGCGATAGCGGTTCGCGGCTGAACTCCGGCTTCCATCGCGAATGCGGCTGGGAGCGCGTGTCGATGAGAAACGCGATGTCATACTGCTTGAGCAATTCAATGTACTGCTCGATGCTTCGCGCTCCATAGCCGATGCTGAAAATGGCGTT
>PWVT01000302.1 GCA_003562195.1 Phycisphaeraceae bacterium
CGCCACATCCACACGAGCCCCGGGTTCCGCGGCAAACTCAATCCGACGCATATCAATGAGCAACTGATCGACTGCCCGACGTAATTGCCCCTGATCAAAACGAATCTCTGCCTGTCGAGCAGCAACCCAAAGCTGATCGTCTGTCGTGCTGCGACGATCGGAACGGTGCTCCTGTAGCCACCTCATCAACTGCTCACTTGGGACATCATCACGAGCAATGGCTGTCGTAATCAACTGCCGAAAAAGAGCGATACGGCGATCACGCTGTCGGCTCGCTGCGCTGCCGACATCCAATTCTGAAAGCTGCTGCCACCGGTGATACGCATCGTTGATGCGTCCAAGAGAAACCAGCGCCGCAACCCATCGTTCCAATTGCGTGCTGCTCAGGACACTGCCGAATTCGGCAGCGTGGGCATAATGACGGTCAATAATGAGATTGCTTGAGGCGCTATCCACACGATCACGTTGCTGCACCAGTGCCGCCCAGTCAGCGACGGCTGCGTGATAGCGGCCCTTTTCGTGGTCCTCCGCCCGATCAATATTCGGGTGGATCTCCGTCCGCAGCAGTTCTTCGGCCGGGTCAAGCTGGTCCTGCGCAATCAATTGTTCGACTTCAGATAGAGCAGCATCAAAGTCATCTGTAGGGGCTGCATCAACCGCGAACCGAACGGCTAGAGCAATCAGCAACAAACTGATGAGAATGGTTGGAACCTGCCAGAGGTTCGACCATGCACGCAATTCCGTAGGCGCAGCATCGGGTGCGCCTGGCTCGTGCACGGCATCTTCCCCGGGATTGTCCGATTCCAGCGGACGATCGTCATCCACGCGAGATCCTCTCTAAAACCCGCTTGACCCCCGACGATGCAATCAAACGGATCGGATGATGAATAACACAGCGAATCCATTCGCCATGGGATGGCTTATCGGCCACGTCGATCCAAAAACTTCAAGTCAACTCGCAATTCGACAGCAATACGCTGCAACGCTCGTGGCTGAGATGTCGCCTTAGGACTCCTGCTCACCCTCGTTTGACTCGTCAGCATCGCGTAAAACGACAGTTCGTGCTGCCATATCATTGAACCCTTGCATATGGGGGTTGAGGACGACAAAGATTGCCAGCGGCGGCACAATGAGAATCATCAGCTTGACCCCATTGCGAGCCAGAACCTGCCGCGGATTCGGCCACTGGCCAGTGACAGACATCACCCCTGCCCCGACAAGCATCTTCCCCAATGTCGCCCCACGGGTCATCTCAAAAAGCGTGCAGTGAATGATGGTGATCAGCAGCATCAGCAAGTGTGGACCGGCCTGGTCAAGTGATTCAGACATCAGCGGCAGGCGTAGCAGTTCCGCCGGTCCTACTTGTAAAACCACCATCGCAATCAAGGCACCGGGGACCAAGTCCACCAGGAGTGCCGCCAGTCGAGGCAATGCAGGCAGAAAAGTCTTGTGCTCTGGCAATTGCACGTCATTTTTCCCGCCTGGCCGGACCAGCAGCACAATGAGAACCGCGATGACTGAAACCGCCAGCATCAACCCCGTGTGCCAGAGCTTGGAAGCCGGTAGCGGTTGATCGCGCATGGTCTGCAACTCACCAAACGATCCGCTCATCGGTGAGATAATTTGCACAGTCAATTGACCATCCGGCCCCTGCGCGATGAGGTGAAAACCATCTTGCATTGCCTGTAACGCCCAATCGCCAGCAGGGATGGGGAACTCTACAAGATCCAAGACAACCCCAGAACGCAGGTAGTGGATCCTTCCGGTGGTCACATCATGCATGGTGACTGCTGCCAGCCGATCATCGAAGCGCAAGAGCGATTGCACGGACCGCGCATCAAGTGCGATGTCAGTTGAACTCCATACTTCTTCTTCGCGGTCGCGACGCATCAGAACACTTTCACCCGGTGACTCAGGCGAAGTCGTAAGCACATTCAGCCGGCGACGATCGCTTCCGTCAAATCCTAGATGGACGGGCCAATCTGCATCGGCATGCTCGAGCAGTTCCGGCATGGCAAGGTCCGACCAGCCATCGCTTTGCAACTGAAGTAATCGCGGAGCAGCCAGGCCTGACGATGGTGGTGATTGCTCATTGTTTTCTCGTCGCACTTGCACCTTTTCGTGCTGTCGCGGAAGCAACAAGGCAACTGGACCCCGGTCACCAGCGACAAAACCTGCCAGTCGCCCAGTTCCGGGAAGCGAATCAGTCAGTGTGAGACGATCGCGCGGATGCGGGTGATACATACCCATCGCCGGATCGCGCTCGATGCGAACCGTGAACACCTCTCGATACAATTCGCCATTGCTTTGCTGTGGTGGAAATACGAGCCAGACACGATTGCCCGACGCAGCCACGGCTTCCGGCAGTTGCGATACGCTCGGCCCACGCGTGAAAAACGGCCCGCCCATCGCTGCAGCGTGATGGAATAAGCGTGGGCGGTCCCCATCGCGGTTGGCCTCAGTATGCTTGACCAGCCACAGATGCTCATCACTAGCCGCACTTGGCATCCCATCGTCTGCAACTGCAGCAACGACCAGGACCATGGTCGCCACAAATGCTCCAAGCGCAATGAGATGCTTTCCGGTGAAACATAGCATGAACGGATCATAGACTGCCGTTGCCTTGCGCGGGCCTTATCGCAGCGCTGCGGAGTCCTTGGCACCAAGCGTGCGATAGATTTCCCGCGTCGCGTCGGACCGATTGAGCGTGTAAAAGTGAATGCCACTCACGCTGTTGTCGATCAAATCGCGCGACTGTTCAGTCGCCCAGTGAATCCCAACACGCTTGACGGCCTCAGGATCGTCCTGGCAACGATAAATCATCCGCTGCAGAGCTGCAGGGAATGTTGCGCCCGCAGCAAGATCCGCCATGCGCTGCATACCTTTGAGCGATGTGATCGGCATGATGCCAGCTACCAGCGGCACATGAATGCCTGCGAGATCACAGCGTTCGCGCCAGTCATAAAACCGCTGGTTGTCAAAGAACATCTGGGTACAGACATAATCAGCCCCGGCGTCAACCTTGGCCTTGAGGTGGTCCATGTCCTTGAGTGTATTGGGCGTTGCCGGGTGTCCCTCAGGAAAACCCGCTACACCAACACCAAAGCCAGCAAAGCCATTGGCCTTGCCAGCATGGTCGTCATTAAAAGCGTGAATAAACCGCACCACATCAATCGCATGCTGGAAGGCATCGCTATCTGGATCGTAATCATCAAGCCCCTGTGGGGGATCCCCTTTGAGCGCCATAATGTTGGAAACACCCGCCAGAGCATATCGCTCGAGGATTCGTTGAATCTCATCGGGTGACTGGCACACGCACGTGAGATGCGGGACCGGATCGAGTTTCGTCTGCTCCTTGAGCCGCACGACCAGATCGTGGGTGCGTTCCCTGGTAGAACCACCTGCGCCATAGGTGACAGACACGAACGACGGAGCAAGCGCTTCAAAGTCGCTAATGCGATCGAACAGCCCTTCCCAGGCCTCCTCGGTCTTCGGTGGGAAGAACTCAAAGCTCAAAGTGGTGCGATCGCGCTGAAAAATGTCGCGAATGTGCATGAACGTATCGTAGCGTGCTGAGAGAGATGATGGTAGTGCGTTGTCGGTCCGCCTAGGTTCGGGCATGTTCTGCCAGTTGGCCGACCGCTGCGGCGAGACTCACCGGATCGGTCGGCTTGGTGAGAATCAAACACCCACGCAGGTCATCAGGCAGGACACTGATATTGCTGTAGCCGGTGATAAAGACGAACGGACAATTGCGATACCGTAGCGCTCTGGCTACTGGTTCGGACGTCCCTGGGCTGAGATTGATATCAAGGATTGCTGCGTCAATGGTCCGGCTTTTGATGAACGCCAGAGCTTCGTCAACGGTCGAAGCGGGACCCACAACCTCACAGCCCATTTTGCGGAGCGAAGTCTCAAGAGATTTGGCTGCCAAGAACTCGTCTTCGACGACAAGTACACGCAAGTCCTTGAGTTTGTCTTTCAATTGAGCATTGATGGCCATTCGCATCACACGTTCTCTCCCCACTTCGTCGCTACTCATGCCGATCGGCTGGAAGTTTAAGTGGTATGTTCAACTCACATCGAAGACCAGGCGGCTCAAATGACAGTTGTGCATCGCCTCGCAACTGATGGGCGGCGGTCCGCTCGATCAGTTCCATGCCGAATCCACGCTGCGGGAACTGGGCTACATCCTGAGTACCGTGTTCGATCCAGTTCATGTGCAACGTCTGGTCCTCCACTTTCCACAGAACATCGACCCGTCCTTCCTCAAGCGAAAGCGCACCGTGCTGCATTGCATTGGTGATCAGTTCGTGAATCATCATGCACATCGCCGGGGCAACGCGCGCGGGTAACATCACATCGGGTCCGTCTAAAGTCACATGCCGCAGATTCTCGCCAACGTACGGACGAATCAAACTGTTGATCACTTCCACCAGCATCGCCCCCTGCCAGTTGGTCTTTGCCAGAATTTCGTGTCCTATGGCCATCGATCGCATTCGACCATTGAATGCATGTAAATATTCGTCGATGTCATTCGAACCCATCGCGGTGTGTTCCGCCATGATCATGACCGCAAACAAGTTGTTCTTCACCCGATGATCGAGTTCTCGCACCATCGAAGCAAGATGTTCCTGGTAAAGCTTGCGCTCTGTGACATCCGATGCAACACCCAGAACCTGCTTGCCTGAGCCATCGACAGAGGTGATTGGACGCTTAATCAGGTGAAACCATCGCTGCTTGCCATCGCGATCGGTGAATGACTCTTCGCAATCGATGCTGAGCTGACTTTGTCGTAGGATCGCCTCATCCATCTTACGAAGTCGCCGGGCCTGTTCCTGGTCCTTGATCAGATTCATCGCGGAGTTGCCAATGAGCTCTTGATGTGGCACCGAGACCAGATCACACAAGGCCTTGTTTGCGAGCACGAAACGAGTTTCCTCGTCAAGCACGAATACAAGGTTTGGCGAGATATCGATGATCTGCCGGAGATACTCGCGCTGGCGTTTGATTGCTGCTTCCATTTCGTTGCGCTTGCCCATCTGCAGCGACAATGACACAAAGTCACCCATCGAGCCGGCAAAGGTCTGCTCATCGAGCGTCCATTCACGCTGCGGGCCGATGTGTTCGTGACATATCACACCGACCAGCTTCCCGCCAATGCGAACCGGTGCATCAAGCATGGATGTGATCCCACACGGTTCAAGGTAGTCATGCAGCAGTTCTTTCGTGCGAGAATCCCTGTGCACATCGTGAGCTGGTAGCGTCCGATTCTCGCGCAGGGCTTCGAAGTATCGCGGATACCGATCTGCGCGAATGACTGTCTGGCATCGGGCAAAGCCTCCCTGGCGATCAAACAGTTCGACTGCTCTGAGTGTCTGGCCATCATCTCCAAACAGCCAGATACCGACCCGGCTCACATTGAGCGCGTCCGCAGCCGCGGTGACGATTTCACGCCTGGCCACGTGTTCATCACACCCCTCGCGCAGCGCGTTCATTGAGAGCTGTGCCAACACTGCGTTATGTGTGCGTAGCTGTCGTTCGCGCCGCATCGCCTCCTGGTGAGCGCGCTTGGTCGTCTTGCTCTGGTGCTCCAGCGCATCGACATGTTCCTGCAGCGCCTCGATCGAGCCCCTCTGCCCGTGACCCGACTGATCGGGGTGCCCGCTGTTGCCAGGATCGCGCATGATGCAAGTATAGGAAGGCATAAAAAGAACAAGGCGTTTTTACACCGCTTGAAACACATCACATAGGAAGTTCAATGCATGGGCCGCCCGTTCAGTGCTACACTCTGCAACTTTCGTCGGCCACACGTGCCTTTTTGAGACTTCCATGCCACCTCGTTCGAAAATCCCTCGCCCGACGGTCAAACGCTTGAGTTTGTATCTGCGAGAGTTGGAGAGTCACATTGAGCGTGACCAGCAGACCATCAGCTCCAAGCAACTCGGGACCGCCCTTGGGTTGACCGATGCGCAGGTGCGGAAAGACCTGGCGTATTTTGGCCAATTTGGCCATCCCGGAATTGGATACCGGGTCCAGGAACTCACGAACAAGTTGCGGCATATCCTCGGTACCGACCACCGTTGGAACGCGGCTGTGGTTGGCGCAGGTAACATCGGCCGGGCGGTCATGCCTTATGCTCGCTTCGCGCGTAAGGGATTTGATATCGTGGCGATCTTTGACGACAACCCGAGTGTCATCGGCACTGAGATCGCAGGTCATAAGGTTCGTCCGATGCGCGACCTCCCCAAATTGGTGCGTGAACGCGATATCAAGATTGGCATAGTTGCAGTCCCCGCCTCATTTGCACAGCAAGTGACCGACGAACTGATTCGTGCCGGTGTATTAGGAATTTTGAATTTCGCCCCGGTTCGGCTGGATGTGCATGATGCGGTCAGCGTTGCCAGCGTGGACTTCTCGCTCTCGCTGGAACAACTGGCCTTTCAAATCTCTCTCGGGATGACCGGCCCACTGGAAGAACTGTCTCCGTAAGGGAAGGGCGAAGTCTGTTCTGGAAGTCAATCGACCTCTTCATCACGCTGAAAAATCGCAGAACCGACACGAACGATATTGGCGCCGCATTCGATGGCTACCTCAAAATCGTTGCTCATACCCATTGACAAGATATTGAACCGCTCATCGACGATACCGCTGCTGCGGATGTCTTCGAACAACTCGCGGCAACGATCAAATGTCGGCCGCGCGTCATTGGGATCCTCCACCAAAGGGGCCATACACATCAGACCGCGTGGCCGCACACTCAACATCGTGTCCATCTGGTCAAGCAGATGACGTGTGGCCGCTGGTGCGATACCGTACTTGCTTCGCTCACCAGACGTATTGACCTGGATAAGCACCTCAGTCGGTTCATCTCGTTTGTCGGCAGCGGCCTGAACTTCCTCGGCCAGACGCAACGAATCGGTGGAATGGATTAATCGGACCAAATCGACTACCCGGCGGACCTTGTTTCGCTGCAGATGACCAATCATGTGCCACCGCACTTCGTCGGGATAACTTGGCTCATTGGCGAGCGTTTTTCGTTGCAGGAACTCCTCAACCTGTGCAGCCCGCTGGATGAGATGCTGCACGCGACTCTCGCCAAAATCGAGATGCCCCATGCGAATAAGCTCACGGACCTCATCCATTGATGCATACTTGGTCACTGCGACAAGGACAATATTCGTGCTGCTGCGACCACTGCTGCGTGCGGCCTCTTCAATGCGCTGCAGGACCGATTCGTACCGCTCACGCAAAGGCGGCTGCGTCTTTGATGCCGATTGTTCCCCTCGTGCTGTTGTCATGATGTATGAGCATACGTCCCAATTCTCTGATTCACAACATCGCCGCACCTGTGTCAGACTCCAACACTGCTCTGCAAGCGGCTAAGCTAGTGGTGTGACGTCACAACCATCAAACGCGCCATTGGTCCTGATCATCCGCGATGGCTGGGGGGAGAATCCCAATGCTGAACATAACCCGTTCAACGCGGTGAAACTCGCGAACACGCCCGTCGATGCCCAGCTTCGCCGCGACTGGCCGATGACACTGGTCACCACCTGCGGCGAGTCCGTTGGCCTGCCTCCGGGCACGATGGGAAACTCGGAAGTCGGCCATCAGAATATCGGTGCCGGACGTATCGTGGATCAGGAGCTGATGCGCATCACTCATGCCATTCGCGATGGAACGTTTTTTGAGAACCCATCACTGGTTGAAGCCATGCAGCGGCCGTTTGCAGGCGACCGCGACGGGCATGTGCATCTGATGGGCCTGCTGAGCGATGGACAGGTCCATAGCGACATCGAACATCTCTTTGCACTGATCGATCTTGCCAAACAACAGAACGTGTCGGCTGATCGATTGCTGATTCATGTCATCACTGACGGCCGCGATGTCGGACCGAAATCTGCAGTGCGGTACCTCAGCGCACTGCAAGAGAAACTTCATGAAGCCGGCGTCGGTCGCATCGCCACTGTCTGCGGTCGCTATTACACCATGGATCGCGATCATCGCTGGCAACGTACTGCTTGGGCGTACCGACTGCTGACTGGACGCGGCAGCAGCGATGCGGCCTTACGAACCGCTGCCACAGCAATCGACGCAGTGGAGCATTTTTACAAGAACCCTCCGGAGCCCAGCCGGATCGGCGATGAGTTCATAGAACCGACGCTCATCGCCAGCGTGGATGATCCACACATTCAGGATGGTGACAGCGTGATCTTCTTCAATTTCCGCGGCGATAGGCCCAGGCAAATCACCCGCGCGTTCATGCTTGCCGATGAGCAATGGGCCCAAGTGCAAGGCGGCGGATTTGACCGGGGACAACGGGTTGAAGATTTGTATTTCTGCACCATGAGCGGGTACGAGGCCGGCTTGCCGGTATCAGCGATTGCGTTTGAGAAACCGCCCAAGTTGCCGAATGTGCTTGGCCAGGTTATCTCTGAGGCAGGGCTGACCCAGTTTCGCTGTGCAGAGACTGAGAAGTTTGCTCATGTAACGTTCTTCTTCAATGACTATCGCGAGGATCCGCTTGAGCACGAGCATCGCGAGCTGATTCCTAGCCCACAGGATGTCAGCACCTATGACCAGAAGCCGGAGATGTCTGCTGAGGGTGTTTGTAATGCCGTCTGCGAACGACTCGCCCGTGATCCGGTGCCTGAACTATTCGTCGTGAACTTTGCCAACCCCGACATGGTCGGCCACACCGGCAACCTCGATGCGGTAATCAAAGCGGTCGAAACCGTTGACAAGTGTGTCGGGCGAATTGTCGAAGCAGCCCTGGCCCGAGGCGGTTCGCTGATCGTGACCGCCGATCATGGAAATGCAGAGCAGATGTGGGACCCCGAACATGACAGCCCGCATACCGCCCACACGGTAAACGACGTCCCGTTGTTTGTCGTCGGCAAGCCGTTCAGAAACGCAACGCTACGCCCAGGCGGAATCCTTGGTGACATCGCTCCGACATTGCTGGACATGCTCGGTATTCCGCAGCCGAAGGAAATGACCGGCCGCTCACTACTCGAGCAGGTACCTGCGGAATAAGATTGCGCGAGTATGGGAGGTGCATCATGCGGACTCGTACACTCGGATTCGGCAGGATTGAACTTATCGTCGGAATCGCGTGCCTGATCATCGTGGTGGTGGTTGCGGTCATGGTGTTGCGTGCCAGCCACCCTGATTCGGTCTGGCATGAAGGTGACGTTGTGAACATGCGCGGCATCCACCAGACGATGCTGATCTCTGCACACGACCACAATGGCCGCTTGCCAACGCCCAGCCATCTGGTCGCCGGCAACGGCACA
>PWVT01000021.1 GCA_003562195.1 Phycisphaeraceae bacterium
GCTGCTGGTTCGAGATGATTATGTCGAGCTGCCGCTGTGGCGTATTCGGCCTGATGGCAGGCGCATGCGTGCGTATGACAATGACGCGCAGGCGGTGCTCAATGACCCATCATTGCCGCCGCTGTTACCACGCGCGCTATTCATGACGGCATTGGTGCGGCTGGGCATGTGCGATGTATTCATCCACGGCACCGGCGGGGCCAACTATGACCGGGCCATGGAGCTTTGGATTCGCAACTGGCTTGGTGTTGAGGTCGCGCCGATCGCAGTCGCCACTGCTACGTTGCGATTGCCGCTCGGCGCGGATCAGCCGGGCGATGTCGTGCAGGCCCAGCATGAGGCGCGTCGGGTTTGGCATGATCCGGAAACGGTCAGCGGAACCGGTTCGCCGGGCGAGCAGAAGCGCGCCATGCTGCGAGCGATCGAAGCGTTGCCGCGGCGTTCACCGCAGCGCAAGGCGGCGTTCTTTCAGATGCATCAGCAACTCGAGCAACTTCGACGTGACCATGTCGAGGCCGTGCAGCAGGCTCAAAGGAATGTCGAGCAGGCACGGCGAGCGGTGAGTGATGCCGCGATCGCGCAACGACGCGACTGGCCATTTGCGCTGTATTCGGAGGGAATGATTGATGAGCTTGCAGCCGCCATGTCAGGGAGCCGCGTTTCATAAGTTTGGAACGTCCTCGATACGCACGACCGTACGGGTATTGGAGCGGCCGAATACGCCAAGCACACGAATGTGCTCGGAACTTTGCTTTGCAACGAGACCGACGCCTGGCACGATGAATGAAGTTGTCGTGATTTCAGCACTGGCCAGGCCCATTTCAAATTGCAGGTGGGACACAAGTCGCTGGGCCATGACATCCCCACTGGGGAGTCGAATGCGTTGGTTGTCGATGTACTCAACAGTGCGCACAGCGCTGCCGGAAGCTCGTTCGATCGAGGGGTTGTTGGCCTTAACGACGCGTACGGCGACTTCTTCCCGATGTGGTTGTCCAGGCGCGAGGTGGCGGGGAAACGAGAGCGGCGGATCGAAACGACTGATCGACCGATCACTCGCGTCGTATACAGCAGTCAACAATACGCGTCCGTCGTCATCGATGTTCCAGAAGTCGGTCCGCAGTTCCCCTTCGTCACTCGCCCAGGAAGCGCCAAAGCGGTCAGTTACGGTACGTACGAAGTTCAACACCGTGCCGACATCGTTCCCATCGATAATCTGGAACGTTGTCATACCCGGTTGCTCGGGAAAGAGATCCGCAGCAGCAATGGCATCGTCGGCTGGATGGGTTGAAATGCGCGCGAAACTGTCGTTCGTCGGGAATGTTGTCGTGGTGCGTGTGCACCCATGTACAGCGATGAGTGCACAGATCACGAGAGGTACGAGCAGGATGCGCTCGTGGGCTGTGGTCACGATGCGAAGCCGATGAAGTGCAACGCTGCAAAGGTAGCCGTAGCGATTGAGTTTGACTGTCGGTCTTCGGCCCGTGTTCATTGTCCGATGATGTTACTGGCCCATTGGGAGGCCTTGCCTCCGCCAGATGCGTCGAATTTCCTCGACGGTGGCCGGCTCGGTCACCGTTCCATTCGGTCGGCGCGTCTTGAGAAACTGGCCGGTGGATGAATATGAGGACACGATGGGTGGGGCATCGATGTTCAGGTGGGTGGTAAGCGTCCACGAGCCGTCCTCAGCCGGCTCCCAGCGATCAGTGCGCTGGGTGAGTTGGGGCGTGGCGTCACTGTAATTGTAAAAATAGTATGAAAACTCACGCACGCGTTGTTCATCTCGGGGCATGAGGCGGCCGAGCAAGGCACCGAGAGCTTGGGAGAGATAGACATCCGGGACAGACCATTCCACAGGCATTCTCTGGTAATCCGAGGAACGCTGGCGAATGACCGTCAGCGATGGAATCGGGCTTCCGGCAGTGGGAGCCAGACGCACACCTGTTTCAGATTCGCTGCGCTCCGCTTCGCCCTGCCGTTGCGTCCCCCGAACAGACCATGATTCCTCGGACTGATCCCATGCCATCCAATACATGGCGATGGAGTCGTAGAAGATGCGGCGTTCCGCATCGCCAATGATGCGTCCTTGAAGTCTGACCATGATGCCCTCGGTCTGCTCAGTGCGAGAATAGTCAGATTCTCGCCTGTTCGGGTTGAGTGCCCCGCGCTTGGCCTCAAAGACCTCAAGCAGTGAATAGCCAACTTCGATTTCGCGGCCATCGGAGTCAATACGGTACAGCCGCGACCATTGACGTGTCTCCAGCAACGGGAGCAGTCGTTCAGGGGTAATTGACTCAAGCAGTGCCCTGCCTGCTTCAATCCGAGATCGCCGTTGCAGAGAAAGCTCAGCGGAACTTCGTACGTTGATCGTGGAAAAACCTGCCTGAAGAGCAGGGCCCAGTGTGGGCATGACCTCGGGCATGGCAAGAATCGAAACTACTAGAAAGACGTTCGGCGATGAAGGAAGGATCAACCACCCATTGATGATTGTGTCCGAATCAGAGTCAGCCGAGGCGGACTGCTCAATATAACAAAGGTGGCCCTCAGCGTTTCCTGCGGTGATGGCCCTGTTGGTCAATACGCGATGTGGACGGCCGGACTCGGTCATAGCTTCAAGATGCTGGTCGATCTGGCCCTGGGGGCTTGTGCCGGGTGTGACGGGTAGGTGCTGGATGGTCAGCGTCCACTCCGGCGGGTCGGCGGCATCGTGCAGCGAGACGACGAGTCGCCCGCCTGCACGATCAGTGCTTACACTTCCCTTTGGAACATACATCGCCAAACCAAGTGGTTGGACAATGAGCGGCTGCGAAGCAAGCCCATGACGTGCTGGCTCGAACCCGTCTGGTTGGAGTGGCTTGAAATCTTCCTCATGGCTCTCCTCTTCCGACGGTCCAGGGCTCCAGGCAGCCGAAACATGGCTCGTTGGAGCGAACGCCAGCCAGAAAAAGGAGAGAAACACGGCCATGGCGTGCACCGGGAGGAGGCAGGATGCGGAACGCTGCGGCAGGGTGTTCATACCATCACTGTACCCGCAAGGGGACTGCCGGGTTCCGTTCCTGCGTTGGAGGGTCGTTTTTTCTGGAGGGGAGGAAAAAGATACGGTTGGGCCAAGTTGACAGAATCCGCAGGAACCGTATCATCACCGATTCGCACTTGTTGGCCCGTAAGCCAAGGCGAGGTCCGCGGCCGTATGTTTCGGTCTCGGAAGTAGATGTGCTTGACTCATAGTGAGTCAGTGATTTTCAGGACGTGTAACGCATCATGACAGGCGGAAGCATTCGAATTCGGATGGAAGCATACGATCATCAGGCGCTGGATCTTTCAGCGAAAGAGATCGTGGATCATGCCAAGCGCACTGGTGCTCGGGTGGCCGGGCCTGTTCCGCTGCCGACGCGGCGCGAGGTGTATACCGTCAATCGAAGTCCATTCATTGACAAGAAGTCCCGTGAGCAGTTTGAAATTCGTACCCATAAGAGGATCATTGACATCTCGGAGCCGAATCCACGGACCGTTGACGCACTGAACCGTCTCGTCGTTCCCGCAGGTGTTTTTGTGAAGATCAAGGCATGATTTTTCGCGTGCAGTTGCCCATGAAACTGCACGCGTTTTTCGTTTGAGAGACAGGACTATCCCGATGCCCGCTGTACTGCTAGGACGAAAACTCGGCATGACCCGTTACTTCACGCAGGACGGGAACAATGTCCCTGTGACCGTGATCCAGGCCGGCCCGTGCCCGGTGACGCAGGTCAAGACAACCGAGACCGATGGATACAGCGCGGTGCAGATTGCATTTGATGATGTCAAACCGCGTCGTAGCACGATGCCCGTGATCGGTCACGATGCCAAGGCAGAGACCGGCCCGAAGCGGTTTCATCGCGAGATTCGTGTTGAGGATGACGCATCCGCTGAAGCGTTCGAACTGGGGCAGACCGTTGATGTTTCACAGTTTGAAGGTGTCAAGTATGTGGATGTTTCCGGGACCAGCAAGGGCAAGGGCTTCCAGGGGCCGATGAAGCGACATAACTTCGCGGGATTGGAAGCGAGCCACGGCGTTGAGCGGAAGCACCGCTCGGCTGGTTCCATCGGCGGGCATGCAACGAACTTGGGGACCGGCCCGAAGTTGAAAAAGGGCAAGCGGATGGCCGGGCAGATGGGAAATGAACGCGTAACCACCCGCAGTATGGATGTGATTTCGGTCGATCCGGAGCGGAATTTGATTCTCGTGAAAGGCCCGGTCCCGGGAGCCAATAATGGGTTGGTGTATATTCGCGAGGCCAAGCGACTTAATAGAAGGAAAACACGGCTGGCCAAGAGTTGATCCGGTGACGCATTCGCAGCGTCGTGCCTCACAATCTTGATTCACCGAGTCGAACCCTGCCCGCATGAATCGGTCGGGAGGGAAGGCGAAGCAGGCGGGTAACCGTCAGGTATGAACGAATATGATCGATGTCCCTATCTATAACCAGGCCGGCGAGAAGGTAGACACCCTCTCCGTGGATGAAGCGCAGCTTGGAACCGAAGTGCGCCCCGCGCTGCTCAAGCAGGCCTATGTCATGTTTCACGCCAATCGACGCCAAGGGTCGGCTCGAACCAAAAGCCGTGGCATGGTCGATGGCTCAACGCGAAAGCTGTATCGGCAAAAGGGGACTGGAAACGCCCGTGTCGGGCCGCGCCGGTCACCGATCCGCAAGGGCGGCGGGGTGACTTTTGCCAAGACCAAGATTCGTGAAGAGTACCGCCTGAGCATGCCCAAAAAGATGCGTCGCTTGGCCAATCGAAACGCGCTGCTCGCAAAGCTCGTTGATGATGAGGTCAAGGTCATCGACTCGCTCGACTTTGATGCACCGAAATCGGCAGCTTTCAGGGATGTGCTTGATGCAGTGAAGGTGGACCGTACCTGCCTGATCGCGCTCGACCCGGCGAATCGAAATGCTGCGCTGTCGGCTCGAAACCTGGAGAATGTTTCGACCATCCGAATCGAGCAACTGAACGTCTTTGAACTTCTGAATCACCGCTATCTCGTTGTGGATCGCGCCTCGCTTGAAGCGTTCCTCAACGGCAGTGCGTGGGATAACGCTGACAAGGAGGCCGCGTGATGCTTGTAACGCAAGTGATTCTCAAGCCGCTCGTGACGGAGAAATCCACCTACGTTGCTGCTGAGTTGAACCGCGTCGGATTCAAGGTTGATCCGCGGGCCAACAAGACGCAGATCAAGCAGGCCGTTGAAGAGTTGTACAAAGTTCGTGTTCTTGGTGTTTCCACCCAGAACCGCAAGGGACAGCTTCGCCGCAACCGTTTCGGCTACTGGCGGACGGCCAGCACCAAACGGGCCTTTGTCAAAGTTCACCCCGATGACAAGATTGAGCTGTTCTAAGTCCTGAACCCAGAGCTATACGACTGAATTCTCATGCCTATTCGCATTTACAAGCCGACGACCAATGGCAGGCGAGACGCCTCGGTCAACCTTCACGCGGAGGTGACCACGTCCAAGCCCGAAAAGTCCCTGCTGCGCCCACTCAAGAAGTCCGGCGGCCGCAATGCCCAGGGGAAGATCACGGTGCGCGGCCGCGGCGGTGGCCACAAGCGCCGCTATCGGATGGTCGATTTTGGTCGCACTAAAGATGACATGCCCGCCAGGGTGATGACGATCGAGTATGACCCGAATCGCACTTGCCACATCGCGTTGGTGGAGTATGAAGACGGCACGAAACGATATATTCTCGCCCCTCGCGGCATCAAGGTCGGTGAAGTTATTCTCAGCTCCGCCGGTGCGGTTGAGCCGAAATCCGGCAACTGCATGCCGCTGCGATTTATCCCTACTGGTTTGACCGTGCATAACATCGAGTTCGAGCCGGGCAAGCGTGGCGGCTTGTGTCGCTCGGCTGGTGCGGGGGCACGTTTGACAAACCGCGAAGGTCGTTGGGCCACTTTGGTTCTGCCTTCGGGCGAAATCCGACAGGTCTCAGTGGATTGTCGCGCGACGATCGGCCAGATCGGCAACACCGATCACCAGAACGTCAAGCTCGGGAAGGCCGGTCGAAATCGTTGGCTTGGTCGCAAAAGTAAGGTGCGTGGCGTGGCGAAGGATCACTCGGTTCACCCACTCGGTGGTGGCGAAGGCCGCTCCAAGGGTGGACGTGAGCCGGCATCAGCATCAGGCACCAAGTCCAAGGGCGGACGCACGCGTCCCCGCGGCCGTTGGAGCGATGCACGCATTCTGCGTCGTCGCAAGAGTAAGCGTTACGGCCAGTTGAAGTTGTAACAGTTGTAAGAGCGTTTTATCCAGTACCTCGGAACTTCCATGTCACGATCACTGAAAAAAGGCCCGTACGTCGATGAGAAGCTCTACCGCAAGGTGGAGCGGCAGGAATCGTCCAAGTCCAAAAAGCCCATCAAGACATGGGCGCGGGCTTGCACCATTGTTCCAGAATTTGTCGGCTATACATTCCAGGTTCACAATGGCCGGAACTTCATGGATGTCTTTGTGACCGAGGACATGGTTGGTCATAAACTCGGCGAGTTCAGCCCCACTCGGTTGTTCCGCGGGCATACGAACAAGAAGGAAGGCGTGAAGGCGAGGAAGTAACGAGCGTCATTCGGCTAGCAGTACTTTTTCTAAGAACGATCCAATGTCTTATCAAGCATCACATCGATACGCACGCATCGCACCTCGGAAGGCCCGCCTGGTGGCTGACCTGATCCGGGGAATGAGCATTGACGAGGCGATGACGCAATTGGAGTTTTCCAAGAAGCGTGCCGCCTGGTATCTCAAGGCGGTGCTCAAAAGCGCCATTGCCAATGCTGAAGAGCAGGATGCAGATGTGCAGCGACTCTTTATTGAAGTGTCGCGCGTCGATGAAGGACCGACCATTAAGCGGTTCCAGCCGAAAGATCGTGGCCGGGCACATCCAATCAACAAACGCACCAGTCACCTGCACGTTGTCGTGGGTGAGAGGAACTAAGTTTCATGGGACAGAAGACACATCCATTCGGATTTCGCGTCGGCATCACCGAAGCCCACAAATCCCGCTGGTATGCGCCCAAGGCGCTGTTCGCGGAATTGCTGGTCGAGGACTTCAAGATCCGCAAGTACGTGGACAAGCGATTGAATCGGACGCCTCCGTTTGCGGCAGTCTCCGACATACATATCGAGCGGACACGTGAAGAGTTGACCGTCTTGGTCAAGACCGCCAGGCCCGGGTTGGTGATCGGCCCCAAGGGCGCGGAGATCGACAAATTGTCCGCTGATTTGCAGGCACTGACTGGCCGCAAAGTTTCGGTGAAGATCGTTGAGATTAATAATCCGGATACAGATGCCAAGCTCATCGCTGAAGCCATCGGCGAACAGATGAAAAAACGAGCCAACTTCCGTCGCCTGCTCAAGCAGCGTTGCGAAGGCGCGATGCAGAATGGTGCGAAGGGAATTCGCATCCTGGTCTCCGGTCGTCTCGGTGGTGCAGAAATGTCGCGCAAGTTCAGTACGCGGCTTGGTTCCATCCCGTTGTCAACCTTGCAGGCAAATGTTGATTATGCCTGTGTGGCAGCGCCAACGACGTATGGAACCATCGGTGTGAAAGTGTGGGTGTACAAGGGAATGTTCACGGATAGTGAGGACGAACAGATCGATTCGCGTGCTGCAGGCGCTCGAGCCCGTGCCCGTGGTCGCAGGTGATAAAGTGATTCGGCACGTGTGTGCCGGTGTTTTCAGTGATACGTTTGCAGGAGTGTTCATCCGATGCCCCGGATGCCAAAGAGAATCAAGTTCCGAAAGCAGATGCGCGGCACGCTCAAGGGCAATGCCACGCGCGGCAACTTTGTCGCCTACGGCGACTTTGGTCTCCAGGCGCTTGATCCGCACTGGATCTCCGCGCGACAGATTGAGGCCGGCCGTATTGCAGCGCAGCACTTTCTCCGTCGCCAAGGCAAAGTGTATATCCGCATTTTTCCGGACAAGCCGATTTCCAAGAAGCCACTGGAAACACGCATGGGCAAGGGCAAGGCGGACACGGATTACTGGGCAGCTCGCGTTAAGCCCGGGACGATGCTGTTTGAGATTGCCGGTGTGACAGAAGATATCGCCAAGCAGGCCATGGCCCGCGTGGCGCACAAGATGCCCGTTCGTTGCCGATTCGTCGGTCGCAGGATTGCCGTCTGATTCCTGAGAGTTGATACGTAGCCATGACACCCAAAGAAGTTCGAAAACTTGAGAATGAAGAGATTGACATTGAGGTCAAGCGACTTCGGTCGCGTCTCTTCGAGCTGCGAACCCAGGAAGTGACGGAAAAGATTCACGACACGTCGCAGTATGGCAAAGTTCGTCGTGATCTGGCGCGGTTGCTCACTGAACGCACGCGTCGCGAGAAGAAGATCCCGGTGTGAGATCGCAGTAGTTTCTTTCCAGCAGTACCAGACCTGATTTCAAATTGACACGCTCATGACCCAGCAGATCAACATTTCGGAACGTTCCCCGCGGAGAGTGGGCGTTGTGACGTCCGACGCACGTGATAAGACTCGTAAGGTTGCGATCAGTTATTCCGCAAAGCATCCGAAGTACGGCAAGTACGTTCGTCGCCGCACGGTGTTGAACGTCCATGATGAGGAAAACACCTCGAAGAACGGTGATCGCG
Source organism: Phycisphaeraceae bacterium (assembly GCA_003562195.1). Lineage (GTDB taxonomy): Bacteria > Planctomycetota > Phycisphaerae > Phycisphaerales > SM1A02 > PWVT01. The sequence continues at coordinate 8,625 of PWVT01000021.1, forward strand.
TCGAGATCGCCGAATGTCGCCCATTGTCCAAGACGAAGTCCTGGGTGCTGGTGAAAGTTCTTGAACCTGCTTTGGAGAAAGTGAGCTAAGCGAACCGGTTCCTTTGCCAACACTCACGTTGTAACTTCCATGATCCAAAAAGAATCCAGACTTGATGTAGCGGATAACAGCGGCGCGAAGACCGTGATGGTCATCGGCGTGCTGGGTGGTTCCACCGCTCGCGGCAAATTCACCCGGCGTTCAGTTGGCGTGGGTGATCGCGTCGTGTGTGCTGTCAAGAAGGCCTTGCCTAATGCGGACGTCAAGTCCGGCGACAAGGTCCGGGCCGTGATCGTCCGCACCAAGTATCCCACCCGTCGAGATGACGGCTCGTATGTCCGCTTTGACTCCAACGCCTGTGTGCTGATCGGTGATGACGGCAACCCCAAGGGAACCCGCATCTTTGGTGCTGTGGCTCGTGAGTTGCGTGACAAGAACTACATGAAGATCGTCTCGCTTGCCTCGGAGGTTGTCTGATGCCACGTCATATCAGAAAAGGCGATAACGTCATCGTGACTGCCGGTAACGACAAAGGTGCCACCGGTGAGGTGCTGCGCGTGCTGACCAAGGAAGATCGGGTCGTGGTGCAGGGCATCAACATCCGTTCGAAGCACATCAAGCC
>PWVT01000013.1 GCA_003562195.1 Phycisphaeraceae bacterium
CTTCAAGCGCGTGCCGGTGGTGGGAACGAAGTTCAAGGTTCCCGTGGATGACATCACGCTGTATGACGAAGAAGTCCAGCAACTACGAGCCGTATTGCACGATGACATTCAGGGCTTGCTCACCCGTTTCAACATGTCTGATGAACGCTGGTCGCTCTACCGCGGTGAAGAGCAGCGACCCTCAGCAAGCAACGCCACGGCCAAGCCGGGCGTCATCGCCGAACCGAAGACGATGGGCGAGTTGCGCCCCCCCGCGAAGATCTTCAACCTCGCCAACGAATCCGGCAGCCGCAACGGCGGCACCGGCACGTCACCGCTCGACACTGAGAATAAAGCTGACGCTGCACCGGCAATCATCGGTGGCTCGCGTTATGCCATGCTCACCGTAGACACCGAAGCGCTCCCCAAAAGGGCTCCACATGATCACGTCAAACGACTGATCTGGTGCGAACATGACAACGGTACAGCCGGCATCCGCGAAATGTGCAGCATCACCAAGGAAGTCGGCGGCAAACTCGTCTTCTTCGTCGATACCTGCGAGACTTATTTCTACGGCGATGAGATTTCAGACGTGATTCGGTGGCTGCACAACGATGGCCAGGATGTCCAGTTGCACACCCATCCGGAGCAATTGCCGCCGGAGTTCTGGGCGGAGCATGGTTTTGAGCACCGTCCGCGATTTCTCAATGAATATGCTGATGACAAAGCCGAGTTCGTCATCAAGCGCTACAGCAAGATCATCTCGGACATCACCGGCGTGCCTGTGCTGGGATTCCGGGCAGGTTCCTTCCGCTGGAACGCAGGAACCCTACGGGCTTTGCACGCGGCGGGAATACCCGTTTCCTTCAACAACCGCGTTATCGCTGCACGTGATGGCAAATGTCCGTACAGCGAGCCGACAAACGTGCCGTACTACTGGTCAAACGGCGTGATTGAAGTCCCGATAACGGAGACTCAAGTGTCCAACTGGCGCGGCAAGTCGTGGCTCGGTTTCAAGTTCCCGATGTCACAGGCCAAACACAACGGTCCCAAGGAGGTACTCGAACCATTCACCGCCAGCGGCAACGAGTCGTTTCTCGTCCTGCTGCTGCACTCGTGGTCGTTGCTGCATTGGGATGAAAATAGATACGGCGTGTATCGCGACGATCAACGGATTGAAGAGTACCGGCAGATCGTGCATCAGCTCGCCAAGGACTACGACATCATCACTACACCGGAGTTTCTCGAACTGCAGTCGCAAGGCAAAATCAAACCGACGCACACCGTGCCGCTTGCCCATGCAGAGCATAATCCCGTGGCTGTCTCGTGATCAAAGCTGTGTCCGACCTGCCCTCTGGACTCCAAGGATGATGACCGGAATAAACATCGCCATCGTGTACGGCCACGTTTCACGCAACCACGGTGACAATGCGATCACGCAAGGTATCGTCCACGCGCTGCAACGGACCGTGCCCGATGCGCGGATCCGACTGCTGTGCAGTTCGCGCGGCTCTGCAAAGAAACCGTTCATGCAAACGTTGCGTTCATACGAGGCGCAAGGAAACCTCGACATCGTCCTGTATGACCAGAATTGGCCGGCAGATACGAATGACCTGGGAGCGGATGCAACGCCTGCCAAGCTTCAGCAACTGATTGCAGAAGACCCTGCGAGCGTCCTTGACCATTTCCAACTCACTGACTGCGACGTCGTGCTCTACAACTCGTCCGAGCACTTGTATTCATACAACGCTGGCGATGATGCAGCGATGATCAAACGCCTTGCTCCGATCATGGCAGCTCACGCTGCGGGCAAGGCGGTGATCTGCCTGCCGTGCACGTTCGGCCCGTTTGAAACCGAATACTCCCGATCATTGTTCCGTACTTTTGTCGATGCATGCGTCGGTGGTGCGGCTCGCGATGCACACTCGCTCGATCAATTACGCCAGTTGGGAGAACCGACGTCGAATGCATTTGAATCAAACGACGTCATGCTCGATGCTGCGTTCTTACGCGACTATCCCGACGATGCACCCGCCGATGAAAACATCATCGGGCTGGTTCCACGCCTCGATGGCTTCGGCTTGCGTGCGGGCAGGGAAAAATCACGTGAAGTCTTTGACGCTGCAATCGAAAGCGGCTTTGAGCAGTCGCGGGCATTTCAGGTGTATGCCAACGCTGCTTACATCATCAGTTGCCTAGGCAAGACATGCCGCTTTCTGATCCAGAATCCCAACGACCAGCCGCTCGCAGAGGCGATGGTGCGTGCAGTGCGGAGCCGATGCGGTTCCCGGGGCCGATGCGAGATTCTCGGAGCCGCCTCCATCGAGGAGTACGTTGAGAACGTTGCTGCGTGTTCAGCCATTGTCAGCAGCCGGTTTCACAGCCACATCTTTGCCTATAGCATAGGTGTGCCAGCAGTCGGCGTGTACTTCCCGGAGCAGGGACTGAAGATCCCGGGCTTGATGCAGGCGTTTGATCAATCGCCCTATTGCCTCAATGGTCATACGGCGACGTTGGTCGATGTCACCAACGCGTTGACCACATTGGTGTCACAGCGATCGAGTGAGTCGGCGACGATCCGAACACTGGTTGCGGAGAAACGCCGTCGATTTGAAACGACGCTTGAATCTTGGATCGGAGTGCGGGTGTAATTCCTGTTTCGGAACACCACGGTAGAACTACATGACGGTCGGACATAAACACACAAACTTAGTGCGAAGGCCGGTTGAGGTCATTGCAACGGAAGACGACGGGCAACCTGCAGCAGGTCAGCCAGTGCTTCGCGTCCTGCACGTGTTGAGCGTGAGTGTGCCGCATCTCAACGGGTACACAATGCGGAGCAAGTACATCGTGCAGACACAAAAGACCTGCGCGTTGTCGGATCCCGTCGTAGCCACTTCGCCGTTTTATGCAGGCAACTCAGCTTCGATTCAGAATGAGCAGTTCGATGAGGTGGATTACCACCGCATCGCCCATCCGACCGACCTCGCCACTGGTCGCGGCTTCGATGAACTCGTGTGCAGCTGGTGCTTTCGGCTTCGCAAAATTTTACGAACCTATGCCCCAAAATTTCGCCAAGTGGTGCGCAAGGTCGTTGTACAGCCGGTCAAACGCGGCTGGCGAATGATCAGTAAGCTGACTCGTCGTGCATTGAAGCTGTTCGTGTTTCATCGCCGGTACTGGCGTGTACTCAAATACGTGCTTCGCGGGTCAAAGAAGGGCGACGGTAGCGGCCACCACGGACGGCTTGGCCGGTTCCTTCAACTCACCGCAAAGATTATCACCGCCATCATCGCCGCTCCTGTGTACTTGTTCGCGGTCATCGCGCACAGCACAGCGGATTATTTCTCGATGAAGGGGTGGATCCGCCGGTTGTCCTGGGCACTCGAAGGTGTCGAGGAAGTGTGCCTGTCGCGACGGTTCCGGAGAGAACTGCAAAGAATCGTCAACGAAGTCAAGCCCGATCTCATCCACGCGCACAGCCCGTACCGCTGCGGCAAGCCGGCTGTCGAGGTTGGAAAAGCATCCCGTATTCCCGTGCTGTATGAAGTCCGAGGCATGTGGGAAGACAGCGGTGTTGCCGAAGGCAACTTCACTGTTGACAGCGCCAAGTACCGCTACTGGCGTTCCAATGAAACATCCGTCATGCTCCAGGCCGACGCAGTGGTCTGCATCTGCGAAGCCCTGCGTGATGAAGTGATTTCGCGCGGCGTACCGCGCGAACGAACCTATGTCGCGCCCAATGCAGTGGACTCCACCGCATTTCAGCCACCCAATCGAGACGCACCACTTCCAGATGAAGTGCGCCAGGTGAAGCAATGGCTGACCGGGACAACGATTGGTTATGTCGGCAGCATTCGCAAACTCGAAGGCGTTGCGGAAACCGTACACGGCGCTGCGGAGGTCATGCGTCGCGGACGCGATGTCTCACTCCTGATTGTTGGCGACGGGCCGGGCCTGAATGAACTCAAGGAACTCGCGGATTCACTCGGCCTGGGCGATCGGGCGGTGTTCACCGGTCGTGTCCCCCATGATCTGGTTCACCACTACTACTCGCTGATTGATGTGTTTGTCGTGTCCCGACCTGCCCTGCGAGTGACGAAAATGGTCACGCCGCTCAAACCACTTGAGGCCATGGCCATGCAAAAGGCCCTGCTGGTCTCTGACTTGCCGGCGCTGCGCGAATTGGTCTGTAACGGGCAAACCGGCCTGACGTACACGTCTGGCGACCTGGACGATTTCGCTCAACAATGCATTCGCTATGTGGATGATCTGGCGTTCCGCGAGCAAATCGCGGATACTGCGCGTCAATGGGTCTCCGAGCAACGGAGCTGGAGAGCTGTGCTCGAACCCATCCGTGATGCGTACGCCAGCTTGCATCAGGCCGCTGTGCGCAACAGGTGAGTGATAGGGCTGACGGCTCCGTGCTGATCGGCTGAGTGCGTGAGGAGAAGATATGAAAGTATGCTGTGTGTGTGGGGCGCGAGCCAACTTTATGAAAATTGCAGCCGTCACCCGCGCCATGGATGCCCATGGCGGATTTGAGCGGCTGACCGTCCATACCGGCCAGCATTACGACCAGAACATGTGTCAAGTCATGTTCGACGACCTTGACCTGCCCCGGCCGGACATCAACCTCGAAGTCAGCGGCGGATCGCACGCCCAGCAGACCGGCCAGATCATGCAGCGCTTCGAGCCGGTCATGCTCGAAGAAAAACCCGACCTCGTCATCGTCGTCGGCGATGTCAACTCAACCGTCGCCTGCGCGCTCGTCGCGACCAAGCTGTACATCCCCGTCGCCCACGTGGAGTCCGGCCTGCGCAGCTTCGACCGCCGCATGCCCGAAGAAGTCAACCGCCTCGTCACCGATGCCATCAGCGATCTACTGTTTGTCAGTGAAATCAGCGGCGTGAACAACCTGCGCAGCGAAGGTGTGCCCAATGACAAGGTCTTCTTCGTCGGCAACGTGATGATCGACACACTGCTGCATCACCGCCAGCGCGCTGACGCTTCTGACATCCTCAGCCGCCTCGGTGTTGATTCTGGCAACTACGGCGTGCTCACGCTGCATCGCCCCAGCAATGTCGATGACCGCGAGACCTTTGCCGGGCTGCTGGAAGCGGTCGAGCAGATTCAGCGCGACGTTCCCATCGTATTCCCCGTTCACCCGCGCACGCTTCAGAAAATTGACGACCATGGCCTGACCAATGTGATCAATCGCATGGACAACCTCGTGCGAAGTGAACCGCTGGGTTACCTCGACTTTCTCAAGCTCATGGCCGATGCACGAATCATTCTCACTGACTCCGGCGGCATCCAGGAGGAATCCACCATCCTCGGCGTGTCATGCCTGACGCTGCGCGAAAACACGGAGCGGCCGGCAACGATCGACGCAGGGCTGAACCACCTCGTCGGAACGGATACTGAACGCATCGTCACCGTTGCCCGCGAAGCACTCAACGGCGCATCACAAGGCGCGACCACGCCCGAGTTGTGGGATGGCCGAGCCGGTGAGCGCATTGTCGAATGCCTCGCGGCTTGGGGCGGGCTGCGGTCAGTCAACGCGACTTCGCAGCTACCGGTCACCGCCGGCGCTCGATCGTAACGCGGCCATGCTCAGCGGCCGCGACATCGTGATGATCGCTTCGGCGCCGTGGAATGTCGATGGCAAGCTCAATTGTCACCACCTGGCTGAACGCCTCGCTGAACACAATCGCGTGCTGTATGTCGAGTCACCTCCGATGCGCATGCCGAGCATGTCACACGCATCGGATCGTCGCAAGGTCGTCCGCCGCGGATCACGCTGGTTGGCCGGCTTGTTGCGCGGCCCGCAGATGATTCATGAGCATCTCGCTGTGCTTTCTACGCCAGTCCTTCCGCTGTATGGCAATGACGTTGCAGGGCGGGTCAATCAAAACCTCTTCGGTCGGGCCGTCGCCCGTACAGCACGGCGGTGGCGATTTTCACAACCGCTCGTGTGGTCGTTTCTCCCAACAGGGATGTATGTCGCTGCCTTCTTTCCACAGTCGCCGCTTGTTTACCACTGCGTCGATGATTACGCGGGCAATACCGGCGTTGATGCTGACGCTATTGAATCGCTGGAAGCCAAACTTCTTGAGCGCGCCACAATCGTCTTTGCCACCTCCAAACCGTTGGCTGATCGGCTGGCACTGGTGCATGAAAACGTACGATGCGTGCCCAATGTCGCGGATGTGGATCGCTTCACGACCCCGCAACCGATCCCGAATGAACTCGCTGCGTTACCACGGCCGATCATCGGCTACGTCGGCAACCTTGCGGGCTTCAAGCTCGACCTTGCACTCATCATCAACATTGCCAAGGCACGTCCGGACTGGTCCTTTGCCTTCGTGGGTCCACATGGCGATGGTGACCCGACAACCGATCTCAACCAGCTCAACGATTTACCCAATGTTCACCTGTTCGGCCCGCGACCGTATGAGCAAATCGCAGCCTACATGCAGCATTTCAATGCAGCGATTATCCCCTTTCGATTGCACCGCGTGACCAACGGTTCGTTCCCACTCAAGACCGTGGAGTACCTTGCCTCAGGAACGCCAGTCATCAGTACACCACTGCAATCGCTGATGGCTGAACCGTTGGATGATGTTGTGACATATGCCCACGACGTCACCTCATTCGTTGCGGGCATCGAAGCGGCGCTTCGGAACAACGATGAACACGCCAGCCGGCGGAGGCGTCAATTCGCGAACAGCTATTCATGGACCAACCGCTACGCGCAAATCGCCAACACCGTCGATGAGATGCTCAACACAGCGCCTGTATGACATTCATGCCGTGGCTTTGGCGTGAGCAGCGAAGCACTCAATCACCGACGACGCAACATGCTCAAGCTGCTGCTCCGTGAGTTCCGGATAGATCGGCAGAGCAATCGTCTCGTTTGCAGCCGCCTCCGTCTGCGGCAGATCGCCAACGCCATAGCCAAGCGGAGCGAAACATTCCTGCAGATGCAGCGGCACGGGGTAATAAATCTCCGAACCGATGTTCCTCCTTGCCAGATGTTCGCGAACGGTATCACGAATGGATGCGGGCACGCGGATGCAGTATTGGTTGTAAATGTGCACTGCAGGCGCGCTGGCCTGAACCGGAGTGGCGATGGGCAGACCGTCTTCAGTCAATCCCCGGGCCGACGTCGTCGCGCCAGCTTCACGGAAACGCTGGTCATAAAACGCTGCGTTACGCTGGCGGCCGGCGGTCCACGAATCCAGATGTGGCAGTTTTACGCTGAGCACCGCCGCCTGCATGGCATCCAACCGCGAATTCAGCCCAACAACGCTGTGGTAATACTTGGGCTTGCCGCCATGCACGCGCAAGATGGCGAGTTTTTCTGCCAGTTCATTATCGTTCGTGGTGACCATCCCGCCGTCGCCATATGCACCAAGATTCTTGGACGGGAAGAAACTGAAGCACCCCAGCGTGCCGCGCGACCCGGCTCGTTTGCCCTGCGCATCGCGTGCGCCAATGGCCTGAGCAGCGTCTTCAATCACATGCACACCCAGTTCCTTGCCAAGCACGAGCATGGCGTCCATATCCACGCACTGGCCGAACAGATGCACCGGCATGATGGCCTTGAGATTCGTGCAGCGCGAGGCGACTTCGCGCACAGAATCGACATCCATGTTGTACGTCACCGGATCGATCTCAGCAAACACGGGCGTCGCGCCGGCTCGCTGGATGTACCCCCCCGTAGCGAAGAACGTGTATGACGGGCAGATCACTTCATCGCCGGGGCCGATGCCCAGCGCCATCAGCGCGAGCAGAATCGCATCCGAACCCGACGCACAACCGATCGCGTGTTTGACCTCGCCGTACTCAGCAACCTGCTTCTCGAAGTTGCTGACCGTCGGGCCGAGGATGAAATACTGGCTGTCGATGACTTCAGCCACGGCCTTGCGGATGTCCGCGGCAATGGTTGCATGCTGGGCCTTGAGATCGAGCAGGGGGACATGGATATCCGTCACGTGACTTCCTTTGTCTGGAGCAAAACGAGACCGGCAGTTTACGCCTCTACAAGGCGGCCAGCAACCGATCTGCTCTGCCCAGCGGGGCCGAGTGCCTTTTTCATTCGCCAGACTGATAATGTAAGGAGATCGCGACGTTCATCGGCGCACTGCGTAAATGATGCCGCCGATCATACCGTAGAAGAGCATCAAGCCATACTCCAGCCACGCGAAGGCGACGGCCTCAGCCATTGAGACCCCGAATGGTGCGAGCAAGAGCACAAAGATGCCTTCGCGCAGGCCGATCGCATTGATCGTGATTGGAATCATCATCACAACCGTCGCCAGGGGAACGATGATAAAGTACGCCAGCAGCGGCACTTCAAATCCAAGGCCGCTGCCGATGAGATAGTAGAAGAACACGACATTCAATTGCAGCAGTACAGATAGACCAAGCGCCTGGAACATCAGCCCCGGCCTGCCTCGGAAACCTGACAATGAGCCGGTGATTTTTGTGAATGCCTTTTGCACCGGCGCCGGCGAACGCATCATGACCCTGACGACCGGCCGCGCCAAAGCCGATGTCGGAAGGAAAATGAGAAGAATGATGCCCGTCAATCCACCGGCCCCGGCAGCAACCCACAGAGGGAGCAGCGGCAGGTCCGGGAGCATCCGCGGCGAGAGCAGGATTGCAACCACCGCAAACATCAGGAGCACTGCAAGACCGAAGATGCGGTCCACCGCGAGCGTCGAAACGGCGACTGACTTGCTTGCGCCCATCTTCCACGAATCGTAAATGCGAATGGCGTCGCCGCCGATCGTCGATGGCAGAAACTGGCGAAAGAAGTGGGCGACGATGCATGACTGAATCAGCCGCGCCAGTGGGGGCTCGACGCCCTGCGAGCGAAGAAGCGCGCGCCAGCGAGTGGCCGTGAGTGTGCCGCCGATCGGGTTGAGCGCCGCTGCAAGGATAATGAGCAGGAAGTTCGCCTCGCGTAGCGCCAGGCCGACTTCGCGGATGTTCGCCGTCGCAATGATGAACGCCAACAGGCCCAGCGACACGACGACCTTGATGTAAAACAGCGGACGCCTTGCGGATCGGCTGTCAGCTCTCGGCTCTTGGCCATCAGCAAGAGTTTGCTGCTCGGTCGAGAGCCGAGAGCCGACAGCCGACGGCGCGACTTTCGGTACATCCGCGACTTCGTGCCTGTCAGTTTTCATGCGACCGCATCTGCCATTGGCTGCGGCATGCGGCTAGACAGCATCTTCGCAGGCACGCCTCCGACAATGGCGTAGTCCGGAACGTCCCTTGTCACCACAGCC
>PWVT01000187.1 GCA_003562195.1 Phycisphaeraceae bacterium
AAGCATACATGGCGGCGCGCACTCGCAGCAGTGGCGACTCATCACCCGTTGCAACCACGACAACTGATCGACGGCAACCCTGCTCACCCAACGCCGAATCGAGAAAGTCGCGAACTTCTCTTCCGCGTTCACCGATGAGCGCGATCACGTTCACATCCGCGGTAGTATTGCGAGCAATACTTGCCAGCAACGTGGACTTGCCCACTCCCGGTCCAGCAAAAATGCCGACGCGTTGTCCCTTGCCCAGCGTCACCATGCTATCAATCGCAGCAACGCCTGTTGGCAACGGCTGCTCAATGCGCCGGCGGGTCATCGCGCCTGTAGGGGGCGGGTCGAGCGGACGGGCGGTCATGTCCGAAGTGAGCCGTCGGCCATCAAGCGGTCGGCCAAGACCGTCAATCACCCTGCCGAGCAATCCGCGCCCCACCTGCACAATCTGTTGCGATTGCTCACTGATGACTTTGTTCCCAGGACCAATCCCGATACTTGAGTCAAAAAGCATCACCACACAACGTGAACCGTCAAAACCAACAATCTCCCCTCGAACCGGCTGCTCGTTGTCGCTCGCAACGCTCTTGGATTCAATTCGCACACGCGAGCCGATCGGCAACGGCAGGGAATTGACGAGCACACTCAAGCCGCGCACGGAATCCACCGTGCCGATGAGTTTGCGGGGCTGCATCTGGCGCAATGTTTCGTATTGAGGTGCAAGTAAGCCCATCAGTCAATTGGCTCCTCGACCTGCTGAACCGACTCGCATGTCCAAGGCAAGATCGCTTCGACAATGCGATCAAGTTGTGTTTCGATCGTGGCATCCACCTCGCCACCAATTGTGCGAACAATGCATCCGCCGCGCGTCATTGTTGGATCATCAGTAATCGTCGCATGGCGACAGTCAGTGGTGGCACGGAGCAGTTCGGGTAAAACTTCCTCGACAAGGTCACGATCTTGTGGGTTGATTCTAATAGCGACGTTCGAAGGTTTGCTCAGCAATGCCAGTGATTCGGCTAGTTGATCCTCGATGATAGAGTCATCCGCTTCGATCGTTCGAAAGACGATCTTTTCAGCCATTGCCACGGCAAAGGCGAGGACATCTTCACGAGCAGAAAGAAGCATCTCCCCCCGCTGGGCGTCCCATTGATTCAGCGCGTCGGCCCACGACTGAATGAGTTGCTCAAGCTGCGGCCTCAATTCGTCTAGAAGTTCTTCTCGCCCTTCACGACGGCCGAGTTCTTTGCCCTCAGTAAGCCCGCGCTGCATACCTTGTTCATAGCCCTTGGCATCTGCACCTGCAACGAGGGCATCTGCCTTCTGCTTCGCTTCATCTCGTATCGTCTTTGCCTGCTCCCTTGCCTGTTCCACGATGCGCTTGGCTTGGCGATCAAGATCGCCAAGGTCCAGCACCACGGCACTCTTGATCAATCCGGCAGAGTTGGCGTTCTTAATCAGGGGCATGCGACGAAGTACACGAGTCTTTGATTTGAAACATAGGACTGCCTGAGCAGTGAATCAGACAACGATGTCTTTCTCCCCGCCACGACCTGCAATGATGATCTCCCCAGCGTCCTCCAACCGCCGGACAATATCGACGATGCGTTGTTGTGCAGCTTCCACATCGCTGAGTCGCACCGGGCCCATGTACTCCATATCTTCCTGGATGAGTTCTGCTGCACGCTGGGACATGTTGGAAAAAATCTTCTCCTTCAACGACTCACTTGCGGTCTTCAGCGCGATGGTCAATTCCTCGTTGTCCACTTCCTTAAGCACGGCCTGAATGCCCTTGCCATCGACGTTGATAATGTCTTCGAAAACGAACATCAGGCGGCGAATCTGCTCGACCATATCCGGATCTTCCGCCTCAATGCCTTCCATGATCGATTTTTCCGTAGCACGATCACACAGGTTGAGCACTTCGGCAACCGTTCCCACGCCACCGACTTTCTCCACAGAGTTCATGAGCATATTGGATAGCCGGGATTCCAGACCTGACTCCACTTCGCGGATCACTGACGGATTTGTCTGCTCCATGTTGGCCACGCGGCGGACCACCTCTATCTGCTTTTGTTCAGGCAGACCGACGAGGATCTCCGATGCCTTTGAATGTGGAAGATGACTGACGATCAATGCAATCGTTTGTGGATGTTCATCCTGGATAAACGTGAGCAGGTTCTCGCTCTCAGCTTTTTGCAGGAATGCGAAAGGCGTGCGCTGCACCTGTGTTTGAATCTGACTAATCAGTCGCGACGCAGTAGAGGAATCAAAAGAATCCTTTAGCAGTGCGGTTGCGTAATCCAGACCACCTTCGCGCGAGTATTTATTGGCAAGCCGCAGCGTGTAGAACTCCTCAACCACCTCTGCAGCAAGTGCAGATGAAACTTCGCCCAAGGATGCCAGCTCGCGCGTGACTTCCTCAGCCATATCGGATGAGAGTTCTCTGAGCAGCGCTCCGGCTGCTTCATGGTCCAAGGTCAACAAGAGAATGGCGGCCTTGGTTACGCCATCAAGTTCCTTAATCGTATTTGGCAACTTTTCGCCCGCACGCATCGGCATGTGTTACGCCTCCGCCTTCACCCAACGGCGTACCAGGGTCGCCGCTTCGATTGGGTTGTTTTGGGCCATTTCGTTGAGTTGCTGAAGCATTTGCTGTCGCCGCAGATCATCTTCATCAATTTCCAGCCCCTCCATGGAAGACATTGTCTCACCCGCCTCACCCACGTAGTCGGCATCATCATCGCCAAGCGGGCCGATGCGTCCGGCCAGTTCCGCAGCGGAAGGCAGTTCCGGCTGTACGGTAGCTTTTCTGACAAGCATGAACATCATGAACAAACTGACCATGACCAGCGCACCAAGACCGATATACCGGACAAATCCATCACTCATCACCACGCCTAGGCCGCCACTTTCAGAAAGCGGCATAGTACCGGTCGCGCCCACCGTGCTCGCCATGGCAAAATCTGGAATCATGCTCACCATAACCGTTCCTGCAACCGCGCCATCAACAGCGCGTGTATCAATCAACGGCTCGATCTGAGCTCGAATTCTCTCTGTTTCCTCGGTTATGAGCTGCGCCATAGCAGCAGGTTCGGGTTGTGCGGCCTCGTCACCGTGTTCATCCTGATACAGCCGAACGAAATACGATCGTGGCACGCCGACAGTGGCATTCAATTGCACCGCGAGGCCTCGAGCATCGGTGATGCGTGAATCAGTACCGCCAAATGCCGGAATCATGGCTGCTTCTGAACGTTCGTCGGTCATCGATGAGCCCCTGCGGGCTGCCCCGGCAATGTTGGCCCCGGTGTTCGGGCGTACTCCTGCTTCTCCCCCTCCCATTTCATTTGTGGAGCTGGTAATGCGACTTGATTCACCAGTTACTCCCAGCTTGGGATCCTCAAAACTCCGTCGATTCTTGATGATCTCCCGTGTATCCACTGTCGCATGAACCGCGATGTTCACGCCAGGGATATACCCCAGCGCTTCGCTGATTTTCTCGCGCAACAGGCGTTCTTGGCTTTGCTGGAGTTCGAGGTTGGTGGAGGCATTGATCGAGTCATCACTCCGCGCGCGATGGCGTCGGCCAGTGGTGTCAATCACCACGACGTTCTCAGGTTGAAGTCTGGTGTGTGCCCCGGCAACCATCGCTGCAATAGCGTCCACCTTACCTTGCTGCAATGCTTCGCCGCCCTGTGTGACGACGGTGACTGACGCTGAAGCGGGCAGGTGTGCTCTCCCGATACCACTTGAGTTCCGGGGTTCGTAGATTACCACTGTTGCCCGCTGAATGCCGTTCATCCCAGCAATGGTGTGGCTGAGGACATTCATCGTGGCAATCAGCCAACGCCGGTCGTTTTGCGATTTGGAAAGAAATGGGCTATCGCTTTCGATCAAGCTATCGAAGTTGATCTGGTCGGGTGTAATGACATCACGATCGGTGAGCTGTGCGAGAAGTACGTAGCGTTGATCCGCTGGGACAAGAATCTCGCCTCCGCGCTCGCGGAAATTGATGCCCTGTGATTGAATATGATTGATAGCACGATTGCGTGCATCGGGGCTGAGATTGTGGGCCAGGCCAAGCGGCTCCAATGCCGAACGACCGGAGTAAATCGCCACCAGAAACAGCGTCATCAGAACGATGACCATCAGCGCACCGATAAGCATCTTCGCCGTTGGCGAAAGTCCACCGATCTGCTGACGTATCTGTTGAAACGTATTCTGGAGTGCTTGCATGTGCGGCCTCCTGCCTGGCAAGCGGTAACGGACGAGTTGTCTATACCTTCACGTGCCTCAGCATCCTGCTTCGGCAACTTGAATCATAGCGAATCACACACGGCTCGCAACGGCCGTGGTGCTGATTTTCTTACACACGTATCTGCTTCACCTCTTCATATGCATCCATCACCTTATTGCGAACCTGAAGCAACATGCGAAATGCCACATCGGCTTTTTCTGTGGCGATGATGACGCTTTCAAGGTCGTCACGTCGGCCTGCAGCGAGATCCTCCACTGCCTCCTTGGCATCGCGTTGCAACTCGTTGACCTCTGTCAACTGCTGCTTGAGAATCTCATTAAACGCAGGGCCCTGCTGCTGACCTTCCGCAGACTGCAAGCCATTCAGCGGTGTGAAGTCCCGCTGAATCTGTGATTTTCCGATGAGTCCAAGTGGATCAGTCATGACCAGTTTCGAGGTTAGAGGTCGGGTATCTTACACCGGATGGCAACTATCCCATGATCTGCAACGCAACGCTCATCATCGACTTAGTCGCCTCGATCGCTGCGATATTTGCTTCATATGATCGCGACGCTTCCATCGCGTTCATCTGCTCGACGACGGTATTGATGTTCGGATACCCGACATACCCATCGGCGTTGGCATAGGGCGAGCCGGGCTCGTACTTCATCATGAGTTCAGAATCATCCAATTGAATCTCTGCAACATGCACACCTGCTTCGCGGCCACGTGAAGGGTCCCCCGCCGCCAGCATCGCTACACGACGTTGAAACGGCTCGTACTCACCATCAGCGTTGAGAATCGTGTCCTTATTGGCAATGTTGGCTGAGATTACATCCAATCTGGTGCGATGGGCGACTAACGCTGAAGTTGAAATGTCAAGTGAGCCGTACATAAGCACCTCGATATGCGTGATTCAGTCAGATCCGGCCGCTGATCGCCGTGTGAAGGGTTTCGAATTCCTTGCGCATGAACTGCGCCGCCGCTCTGAAAGCCATAAAATTCTCGACCATGCCCTGCATTGTGCGATCGAGATCGCGATCGTTACCATCATGAAAGAGGATGTTGTCCCCAACCTCGCCTGGCTTGAGTGTAACGCCTGTTTGATGAACCTCGACCTCTTGCGTGCTCGCTAGCGGTAAGTCACCACCTGTCGCACCATTCGCGGCCCGACGCCGATCAATGGCAGTGCCGAGGTTTTCTTGAAATTTAGCCACGGAGACATCGACCGGCCGGTACTCAGGTGTAGACAGATTGGCGATATTGTTCGCCAGCAACCGCTGTCGCTGGCCGGCAAACTGCGCCATCCGCTCAAGCACGGGAAGAGCACCAGCATTGGTTACGCCACCGATCATGACAATGCACTCCTGTTCCAGCCGTCCGAGTGCAAACCGCGCACCACCATCGCGCACGTTGATAGGCGCCAGATTCCGCGAAGCCAAAGCGCAAACTCTGCGCACAGGCGCAAAACCTGCCGCATATTACAGCCGTTCATCGACAAGTTGCTGCTCCTTCCACTTCTTCAACTTAAGGCCAAGTGTCCTGACGCCAATGCCCAGAGCTTCGGCACTCTTCTGGCGATGTCCCTGGTGATGCTCGAGCGTGGCAACGATCGTCTCTCGCTCAATGGCATCGAGCGTGATCTGCCCGTTGCACACGAGTGCTTGTCCGGTCATAACCTCAGATTGGCCTGCATGGCTCGCGTCAATCTCCACAACATTGCGCGGATGCAAGGGTGAACTCGTCTGGCTCATTGGCTCCGCCGCCAAACCAAGCCACGGCTCAATCAATTCGCGCTCGATCTTCTCGCCGATGGTCAACACGGCTGCACGTTCACAAATGTTCTGCAGTTCACGGACATTGCCCGGCCATTGGTACTGCTGAAGCAGGTCCATTGCCTCGTCTGCAATCTGCTTGACAGGTTTTCCCTCACGGCTGGCGACCTGTGCGAGAAAGTGTGAGACCAGTGCTGGCACATCTTCCACATGCTCGCGCAGTGCCGGCATGGTCAGTGGTAGTACATTCAGTCGAAAGTACAAGTCCTGGCGGAACGTGCCCTTCTGAACCTCTGTTGGCAGATTTCGGTTGGTCGTGGCGATGACGCGCACATCTACAGTGCGACTGGAACTCGAGCCAACTCGCTCAAAACATTGCTCCTGCAACACACGCAACAGCTTGGCCTGAATTTCTGGAGCAATTTCGCTGATTTCATCCAATAAAAGCGTTCCCCCATCGGCAAGTTCAAACCGCCCCTTGCGAAGCTTGTCCGCACCAGTAAAGGCACCCTTCTCATGCCCGAATAATTCCGATTCGAGTAAGCTCGTGGAAAGTGCCGCACAATTGATTGCCATAAACGGCTGGGAGGAACGAGGACTTTGCTCGTGAATCGCACGAGCTGCGACCTCTTTTCCCGATCCGGATTCTCCGTTGATCAACACAGTGCCGTGGCTGTCTGCAATCTGCGCCAATCGCCGCTTGAGTTGTGACATCAGTTTCCCATCGCCGATCATTGCTCGGGTTCCCCTGCCGCTGGCTGAACCACCTGACGAACCGGCATTTGCACGAAGTATCTGGTTTTCCTTCACGAGCTTGGCATGCTTGATTGCGCGCTCGGTGGTAAGCAGCAAAACATCACCGCTGAACGGTTTTGTGATGTAGTCGAACGCCCCTCGCTTCATCGCTGCCACAGCGGTTTCGATCGAGCCAAACGCGGTCATGAAGATGACGGGCAACTGCTCATCGGTCTTGCGAATTTCTTCGAGTAAGTCCAGACCATCCATCTCCGGCATCTGCAGATCAGTTATCACAACGTCAAATGACCGCTTTGACAGTTTGTCCACTGCGTCAGCTCCCCCCGAAGCGGTGATCACCGTGTAGCCCTTGCGTGAAAGCGTCGTGGCGACGCTGTCACGCATCATTTCCTTGTCATCAACGATAAGAATACGGGTCATGGATCTTGCCTGGTAAAAGTGTCAGGGTTGAGTTGGAAGGCAGACTTCAAATCGGGCACCGCCTGCAACATTTCGCACGTTGATGTGTCCGCCGTGTGCATCAACGATGCGATGCACGATCGCCAGGCCTAGACCTGTCCCGGTCTTTCGCGTGGTGAAAAAAGGGTTGAACATGCGCTCAAGCACATCCTCCGGGACGCCGCCGCCGGTGTCCTCGATCACGATGACCGTCCGCTGCTTCTGTTCCCCGTCGGGGCAGCGTACTCGGCGGACATTCGATTCAAGGCGAAGCTGATGATCCGAATGGTCCCGCAACGTCATGGCTTCGATTGCGTTACGAAGGATGTTGCTCAGTGCCTGCGTCAGCAGGCAAACATCAGCATGCACCGGACATTCACTCGAACTTGCATGGGTGACGTCAAGTCGCGCATTGGAAGCGAGCAGTGGCTCGCAGCTTTGCAGCGCACGCTCCAGCAGATTCTCGGCGGTAGTCAGGGTTGGCGTAATGGTCATGTCCCGTGCGAACTGAAGCACATCGCGCACGATGGCATCCAGGCCAATGACCGCTCGATCGACTTTCTCGCATATGGCTGCCTGCTCGGGGCGATCTTTCAGGTCATCGCGCAGGAGCTGAATGTACAGTTGGATCGATCCCAGTGGATTACGCACTTCGTGGGCGATCCCCGCAGCCATTTCTCCCAATGCCGCCAGCGAACGCGAGCGTCGAAGCTGTGCGTTGGCTTCTGCAAGCTCATCCTGCAGCCGAGATACTTCTGCACGCAGCGCAGTGTGTGTCTGCTGCAATTGTTGCGTGGTCTCGGTGACGGAGCGCATCAACTCCTTCAGCTCTTCCACGCCAAGCTGCCCGTCCGAGGGCATTGCGATGTCGATTGGGTTCGTGTTGCTGAGCAAAGTACTCATGGATCATCCCTGTCGATCTGCGAACCGAGCTTGACCGCTCGAAGCGCCAAGATACGCCTGTCGCGCACGCCCGGCGTTGCCCAGGCCGGCCAGTTCCTGTTTCGACTGATCACGATTGGACTCCAAATTATGCCGATCGCGCTCATCACGCTGCATCACATCGTCTAATCGCTGGCCGATGTGACTGATCAGACGGCGGATTTCATCGCGCCGAGTCGCGTCAATCGTCTCAAGTCGCCGCTCAAGATTGCCGGTCAGCCCACTCATGTCTTGCTGCATGACGAGAAACCGATCAATGATCTGCTGCCGCTCACTGAGCAATTGCAACAACTCGTCGTTCTTGCCATCTCGAATGAGATCACCCTGTCGCTGCGCCAGTTCGGAAAGTCGCCCAAGCAGTAGGTCCTGCTGTTTGAGCATATTGAGAAGCCGGTCGGGCCAAATGTCAATCGATGCGTCGGTCACGTGCGAGGTCATCGGTAGTCCTTTCCTCAACTGCTTGCTGCGCTTGCGGCTCTCGCCGGAGCGATGGGTGTATTTTCGAGCCAGCGTTCCCACGCTTCGCGGTCCATCAATGAATCTGGTGCCTCAAACGCCTCGTCACGCAATTGGTGCAGTCGAACCAACGCGCGTCGATGTGCTGCCGCCGCGCGTCCTTCATCGCCAAGTGCGCTGTAGCAATTGACAATCTGAATCAAGGCATGCATGGAAGAATGATGCTCGGCAAAACGACGTGCCGCCTCGTCGTACAGCGGGATTGCTCGCTCGTATTCGCCGAGGTGAAACGCGCTATCAGCCCGATGGATGTATGCACGTCGCATCAGGTCTGCTTCCAGAGCAGTCATGCGCTCATGGTCCTTGCGATCAAACTCCGCGCATACGCGCTCAAACAGTTCAAGCGCCTGGCGAAAATGCTGGCGGCGAAGCTCATCCACACGCCGACGTTCCCCAGGTGAGTCCGGTGAAGGTTCCTTGAGACGTTCGGCCAATTCCATTGCTTTCGAGCGATAGCTGTCTGCAAGGCGAAACACTACGGTCGGGTAGCGGGGATCATCTGGATATCGTTGCATGGCTTGGTCAAGATGCTCAATCGCAGCCACGTAACGCCCAGCGTTGTAATAGATCGTGCCCAACTCGATCAATGCATCACGAAAATCTACCGCATCCGGCCGTACCGGGG
>PWVT01000215.1 GCA_003562195.1 Phycisphaeraceae bacterium
CCAGTTGCGGCCCGTCGCCGACAATCGCCAGCCGGGCATCGACGCCCTGCTCTCGCAACGCGACAAAACCCTTGAGCAGCGCATCAATGTTCTTTTCCCGTGACACCCGGCCGACATAAAGAAACGTCACGCCGCACGGCAAGCCACGCATCGGCCAGAAGCGCACATCCCGCCGTTGCGGGCTGAACATCGTCGTGTCAACACCACGCGGCATGATCGACAGTTTGGACGCATCAAAGCCGTAGTCCACAAGCTGATCCGCGTAGTACTGACTCGGCACAAGGATGCGGTCCATCTGGCTGTAAAACCAATACATGTATCGCCACGCCATGCCTTCCATGTTGAGATCATCCGTCAACGCGCGGACATACTGCGGGAAGTCGGTGTGGTAAATGCCGGTGGTCTTCAGTCCAAGCAATTTCGCTGCAGCGAGCGCCGTCAGCCCCATCGGCCCGGGCGTGGAAACGATCAGCTCCGCATACTGCTCGCGCTCAATGTGTTCAATCACATCAAGAAACGGCGGGAAGCACACCGCTTGGGATTCGTATTCCGGCACGTTGAACTGCCCGACGGGCTTGAAGTTTTTCAGTGCAACGTCGGTGTCCGGCGGCTGGGCCAACGAAGTCAGAATCGTCAGGTCCTTTTCCTGTTGCTGGGCGATGTCGCCGAGCACCTGGATCGTCTTTGCCACACCATTGACATCATCAAATGTATCCGTGACCCACGCTTTCTTGCGGCTCTTGATCTGAAGGTGTCGCGCTGCGGAGAAGCGCCGCGCCACCTCCTGCATGAAGCCCTCATCCTTGTGTTGGGCTGCGAATGCCGTGAGGTACGGCGCGATCCCCAGTGCAATCGGCCCGAGCGATGCGACCGTCTGCAGACTTTCAATCATCCGGCCTTCCTTTGCCTGCTGCACAAAACGCTGCACGAAGCTGAAACCGATCAGGTGGCTCATCTGGCTGGCAAGCTGAAAGCTGTGTTCATCGCTCGTCAGACTCGGCACTTGGCTGTGATCTGCAGCGTTGTCCTTCTCGCGCTGCCGCATGAGTCGGGAAAAATCTTCAACAAGCGTGCGCTCGACTGCACTGAGACGCGAACGCTGCGTGCTCCGGACCATCCGGCCAGCGAACTTCCACATGCGACCACGTAAGCCGGCCGGCTGCGGCTGCGGTTCGTTGAGCACTTTTCGGAAAAGCTCCCCGATCAGATCGCCCGCGCCCCTGGTGCCGTTGAGAAATCGTGAACGGTAGTAGCTGTACCCGATGGCGTAGAAACTGTGAGCCATGCGCAAGCTCGAACCACTGTCGCCGCCTTCGCTGTGCCGACCTGCCCGGAGATAGCTCAGATATTGCTCAACGCTGTTCGCATGTGGTGTCACGGTGTACGCACTGCCAAGGTACAGTCCGCTGTGGTCATCACTTCCGCCGGTGAACAGTTTTTTCCACGGCAGCGGTCCGACCGGCTGAAGGTTGTGCTTGTCAGCCATGCGCTCGATCGCGCCCGGCGTCAGGCCGCCGATCACAGCCCGCACCATCTCCGCAGCCCGCGGGTCGCGTGCGCCGTTGATCAACTCGAAGCGGTTGAACATGACAAGCAGCTTTTCAAGGTGATCGACCGTCATGCGATCATTCACCCGAAACAGCGGGTGCGCGATGCTGTAGATGATGTCTTCTTCAAGCAGGTATTGCTGAAAGTCGTAGATATCCGTACGAATCTCATTGATCACGCGGAACTGCGCTTCCGTGATGCCGCTCACAAGGCAGTGAATCTTGCAGTCGTCTTCGGGAAAATACGTGGTGATTTCAGAGGAGATGAACGTGCCAGGCAGGTGCGCGATATCCAATGCGCCGTCGATGCGGTTGTGGTCTGAGACGGTGACGAAGTCCATGCCGCGCTCACGGCAGCGACGATAAAGATCAAGCGGCTCGACAAAGCTCTCCGGCGCACCAATCCGGCGCAACACCCATTCGCTGGGCCGATCGGAGTATTTGGTGTGGCAATGCAGATCAACACGCGACTGCGCAGCAGCGCCGTTGGCTGATCCGTTCAATACTTGCCCCCCGGCAGGGTTTCCGTCCTGGAAACGATGGAAAATCATGATGCGGTCTCCAATGTGAGTGACTACGTATGGAGAGTTTTCAATCCGTGAGCGCAGATTGCGTCAGTTCGTGGTTCAGATTGCATGTGAATTCGCAGCAACACTTCTCCCTCTCCACGCTCGGGAGAGGGGCCGGGCGGGCACGAGTACAATGCTGCATCTCCCCCTCCCTGCCTTGGGGAGGGGGACCGGGGGGAGGGTATTCGCCGTACAGATTGTCTTCGGTGCCGGGCGCCGATCGCCAGCCCGCAAACCCTCATTTATTGGGAGCTGTCCAACCCCTCTCCCTGAGGCAGGCAGAGGGGCTGAGATTGCGAGTTGCTGCTTGCAGGTGGCTAGGTCGCCAACGCGCTGTAGCTCGTGATGAGGTTGCGATACGAGGGCAGGTGATTCGAGAACAACTGGCCGAGGCCTTCGATGTCGTTGCGCCAGTCGCGGTGCAGTTCGCAGGCCATGCCGAACCAGGTCATCATCTGCACGCCGGCGGCCTGCATTCGCAGCCATGCCGCTTCGCGCGTCATCTTGTTGAACGTGCCTGATGCATCAGCTACCACGAACACTTCGTATCCCTCCTCGACCGCCGAGAGCGCGGGAAAGGCAACGCAGACTTCGGTCACGACGCCGGCGATGATGAGTTGCTTCTTGCCTGTGTCCTTGACGGCCTTGACGAAGTCCTCGTTGTCCCACGCGTTGATCTGCCCCGGCCGCGCGATGTATGGCGCATCCGGGAACATTTCCTTCAGTTCCGGCACGAGCGGACCGTTGGGGCCGTCTTCGAAACTCGTGGTGAGGATCGTGGGCAGATTGAAGTACTTGGCCGAGGCCGCGCATGCGAGCACGTTGTTCTTGAAGTCATCAGGCGAGGCGTCGTGCACGATGTTGCAAAGCCCCGACTGATGATCGACCAGCAATACGGCTGCGTTGTCTTTGTCGAGCCGACGATACTTGAATGACATGAAGAGTCTCCTTTGTAAGGTGCAAAGTGCCGCCACAGCATATGACGATCTCGGCGCGGCGTTCCGAAACCGGCGAAAGTGTTTAGAGCGTTCCGAACCTGCCCGCATGGACATCCGAGAGGGCCTGGACGATTTCCTGTTGCGTGTTCATCACGAACGGGCCATGCGCGACGACGGGCTCATCGATCGGCTGGCCGCCCAAGACGATGAACTCGCTGTCTTGCTCTGCATCGATCAGGATGTCACTGCCATCATGCTCCAGCACAGCAAGTTGCCGGGTGGACGCAGAATGCGTCTCGCCGACCCAGATCGAACCGCTGCGCACAAAGACCGCAGCGCTGAATCCATCCGGGATGGGCAACCGCGCGCGTGCGCCCTTGCGTATGTGGCCGTCCCAAAGAATTACCGGCGTGACCGTCTCGGCGGCACCTTCGGTTTGCCCGAACGGACCCGCGATGGCTCGCACCCTGCCGGCACCATCCGGGAGTTGAACGGTCGGAATCAAATCACTGGTGAGCGTCTGGTAGCGCGGCGTGTCCATCTTGTGCTTGGCGGGCAGGTTGACCCAGAGTTGTGCCATTTCCAGCACGCCGCCGGTTCGGGTGAACTCGGCCGAGTGCTTCTCTTCGTGCAGCACGCCGGCAGCCGCCGTCATCCACTGGACGTCGCCGGGGCCGATGCTGCCGCTGTTGCCGCCTGAATCGCGGTGTTCGAGTTCGCCCTGATAGACGATGGTCACCGTCTCGAAGCCCCGATGCGGATGGGTGTCAACGCCGCGCGGCCGATCGGACGGCTCAAACGCAGCCGGGCCGGCGTAATCGAAGAGGATGTAGGGGCTGAGGTGATTCTCAACGGTTCGCGTCGAGAAAACGGAACTGACGGGGAAGCCGTCGCCGACCCAATGCGTGGGCGGGCTTGGGATGATGGTGACAACATTCTTTGGCGTGGTCATGGTGGTCATGGTCATACTCCTTGAATTCGGAGTATGGTACACCGGCCATATACACACATTCTTGCCATATACTATCATAAAGGATAGTATTACGCGATGGCCAAATCACGCAAGAAAGTCGGCTGCCCGGTGGAAGTCACGCTTCGCGTGATCGGCGCGAAGTGGAAGGTTCTCGTCATTCATTACCTGCTCGACGAACCGCGGCGGTTCAATGAACTGCATCGGCTGCTGAGCGGCATCGCCCCGCGCACGTTGACGAAGGCGCTTCGCGAACTGGAGCAGGACGGAATCATTCATCGCAAAGTCTTTCCGGAGATTCCGCCGCGCGTCGAATACTCGCTCACGGACTTCGGCGAGAGTCTTGAGCCGGTGCTGCTCGCGATGAGTGACTGGGGCGAATCGTTTGCGCACCAAACACGAAGCGGCAACCGTTGAGTTGATCTTGCGAGTGGCGTTGGTCAACGTCACTTGCGCGTCACGCGTGACGTGCCCAGCCGCATTCCGAGCAGCCGGATTGGAAGTCCCGCCGCAGGTCATACGCGCAGCGCGGGCATCGGCCGCGCTCGTAACGCCACAGACGCCTGCCTCCGCTGGCGAGCAGGAGCAGGAAACCAAGCATGGCACTGAAGATCAGCGTGTTAACGAGCGTGCCGATCATCAGTGGTCGAAGTGGAATCACGATCCGCTCCGTGCGCGGCCCGGCGATCGACTGCCGTTGCACCTCGATGACATGCGCGCCGGAGGCGCGCCATGCATCACCAGCAGCGGTTCCCGTATTGGTGTCAATCCCTGCAAGAGAAACCATGGGCCAGCCGCAGGCCACATACGCGACTCTTGTGTTCCTCGGCGTATTCGGCTTGAGGTCACCATCTGCATCGCGCTTGATCAAGAAGCGATCGCACGAACGCGGAACGAGCCGGCGAAAGCGGTCGATGTCGTTTGGCATGTGGTAGTACACGAAGCCGCCCCAGTAGTCGGTTTGTGTCTGCCCGCCGAAGCGCGCATCGGCACGAACGACGCCGCTGAAGAACTTCGCCTCGGCCGACCACATCGCCTGTATCTGCCCACCCTGCGGCGAGTAGTAGCCATAACGCGGTTGCTGATCGGCTTCAACTTCTGTGGCGACCCATCGCAAAAAGCCGGCGTTCGCTGACGGCTTGTCGAACACGTAGCTGCGGTATAGCAGGTAGTAGCCGATGGCCGCCTGAAGCACAAAGCCGACGATGAGCAGCAGGACGATCACAATCGCCCACCGCGTGTACCCAGCTCGATGCTTGGCTGCCCGTCCCTTCATGAAAGCAATATACGCAACAGCAGCACAGATGGTGCCGCGGAATTGGAGTGCAAACCCCCTGTTCGGCGAGATCAGCACACAACAGGCGGGTTTCGGTGCGCTTGGCCCGCGCTACTCGCTAGATTCAGTTAAGCGAGCGGGCTTGCCGGCTGCGTGGGCGGCGAGAAGTCAGAGTGGGCAAGCCCACTCGCTTAACGAAATTGCGGAATGAGTCGATGTCCGGGCGGCCGACCTTGTCCACCTGCTTGGCCTGAATCGGGCACCAGTACCTCGGTATGGTCTTCCTCTTCGGCCCAGTGGGCCTGGACTTCCCCGCTGTCCGCTTCTTTGCCATGTTCGTGAGGATAATGTACGGACTGGCGGTTCACAAGAACGCGGGGGTGCGATTTGCCGGGTGGTTCGGCATGTCAGTGTTCGTGCTGCGTGCCCCGGTTTGGGTGGTTGCGGAGTGTGGGGGCGGTTTGGGAATCCGATGCTCTGATGGTTGAGCTATGGCGCGAATCAGCGGAGCCGAGAAGACGCGGTTTTTTGTACCGGTTTAGGGGGATGGGCAGATTTGCGGGGGCGTTTTGGGGGAAAGATGGGGTGATTGATGGACATTTTCGGGCCGATACGGTATGCTTGGCGGTCCCGCTGCATGTGAGCAGTGGGAATTTGCTCGGAACCGATGGCTTGGTCGACGCGATTTTGCGTCGCGGCGCAATCCGGTCAGGGCCACCGGAAGCCCGAACTCTCCGGATTGACGCAAGAAAGCTATCCGTATTATGACATTTGAATCCCTGCGCCTCGCGGCGCCCATCCTTCGCGCCATTGGCGACGAGGGCTACACTTGCCCCACCCCGATCCAGGCCCAGGCCATTCCGCATGTGCTCGACGGCGGCGATGTGCTCGGCTGTGCCCAGACCGGCACCGGCAAGACCGCAGCGTTTGCCATGCCGATCCTGCACCGGCTCGCGAACGATCCGATCTATAAGATCAATCCCAATAAGAGTCGCCTGCGTTGCCTCGTGCTATGCCCGACGCGCGAACTGGCTGCGCAGATTACCGAAAGTTTCAATACGTACGGCAAGTATCTCAAACTCCGCCACGTCGCTGTGTATGGCGGTGTTGGGCAGAACCCGCAGGTGCGGGCGTTGAAGCGTGGTATCGATATTCTCATCGCCACGCCCGGCCGGTTGATGGATCTCATGCAGCAGGGTTTCGTTGATCTACGTTCGATCGAAACGCTGATTCTCGATGAAGCGGATCAGATGCTGGATATGGGTTTCCTGCCGGATATCCGCCGCATTGCCGGCCAATTGCCCCCGCGGCGGCAGACGCTGCTGTTTTCCGCAACGATGCCGCCGGAAATTCGCACGCTGGCCAACACGCTGCTTCGCGATCCCGCAAGTGTCGAGGTGACGCCGGTTGCATCCACGGTCGAGACGATCAAACAGCGCGTGTACCACGTGCCGAACAAGGCCAAGCAGGATCTGCTGACGCATCTGCTTTGCAACCACGGTCACGAGCGCACGCTGGTGTTTACACGCACCAAGCACGGCGCGGACCGAGTGGTCAAGCATCTTGTGCGAGCAGGAGTGAAAGCTGAAGCGATTCATGGCAACAAGAGCCAGAACGCACGCAGCCGCGCTCTGGAAAGCTTCAAGGGCAAGAAGCCGCCGGTTCTGGTGGCGACGGACATCGCTTCGCGCGGCATCGACGTGGACAACGTCACGCATGTCATCAACTTCGATATGCCCACGCTGCCCGAGGCCTACGTGCATCGCATCGGTCGCACGGCACGGGCTGGAGCTTCGGGTGAGGCGATTTCATTCTGCTGCCCGGAAGAGCGCAAGTTCCTTCGAGCCATCGAGCGTCTGACCAGACTGCGCATCGATGCAGCGACCGACATGCCGGAATTGACGGTCACAGCCGACGAGTCGGTCCGTGAAACGCGCGTGCAGCGCAATCCGGGTGACTTTGCTCCTCGGCCGAAGACCGGCGGGGGAGCGCGTCGCAATGGTCGTGGGCGACCGGGTAAACCGAAAAGCCAACGCAATGCAACGCCAAAAGCACGCGGCACGTCCGCTTCGGGCGAGCGGCCGCATTCACCGGGCCCAAGCGACAAGCGTCGATCAAAGAACGCTTCTGCAGGCCCGAAACCTGGCGGCAGCAACAACCGCAAGCGGAACGGTCAACGGCCAGGCAAACGGCGCAGCGCGAGCAAAGCCGCTCAATAAAGCCACTCAATGATCTCTCGCCCCAAGCTGACCAGCCTGCGTGCTATGCTTCTTGTTCGATGCCGCACGTGACGGACAACGCGATTTGCATTCGCCACTGGGACTTTTCCGAGACCTCGCAGACAGTCAGTCTTTTCACCCGAGAGCACGGCGTGCTGCGGGGCCTGGCGAAAGGTGCCAAGCGCGAAAAGGGTGATTTTTCCGGCGGGATCGATGTCCTGACGCGCGGGCAGATTGTGGCCATCGTGAAACCCGGCAAGGATCTGGCGACACTGACCCAGTGGAGTCTGCAGGAGGTGTACTACGCCGTCCGGACCAACCTGCACGCCAATCGTGCGGGGTTGTACATGGCGGACCTGATTCATCAGATGGTGCGCGAGGACGATGCGCATCCTGCGCTGTTCGATTCGATGTGCACCTCGCTTGTGATGTTGCATGATCCGAATCGGGTTGCCTGGGCACTCTTGCTCATGCAGTGGGCCGTGCTGAAGGAGGCGGGTTACCTGCCGGAAGTCCACAAGGATGCACGCACCGGTGGTGCGATTGATGATGGCGACACGCTTGCTTTTAGCGCAACAGCAGGCGGGGTGGTCGCAGACAATGGCCATGGCGATCGCTGGCGAGTCCGCAGAGAGACGGTGCTATTGCTGCAGCGGCTGGATCAAGCCCACGCTGACGCCGCCTTGCCCACAACTTCACCGGACGTGATCGACCGTGCCAACCGGCTCCTTGCGTCGTACATCCGAGAAATTCTCGGCATGGAACCGCCCGCGATGCGGTGGGCATTTTTCGGACGCAACCGATAATGGGTCGAATTTCAGCTTTTCTCAGGTCAAATCCTGAAACGGCTCATCCCCTTGCCCCACCTGCCCGATATTAACAATACGCTGGAGGAACCATGACACTGTTTCCCCTCTTTAACGGGCTTGGCAAGTGTTGAGCAAATGGCTCAACATCGCGTTGGCGCAATGAAGGAGCGGACCGAAACAGCATGACGCATCAAACCACCGATTCCATCTTGAAGAATCCACGGCTTCCAACCATGCCAGCGGTTGCCATGGAGGTTTTGAAACTCACCCAGCAGCCACAGACCGATCTCAAAGAGATCGCCCGCGCCATTCAGAATGATCAAGCGCTCTCTGCAAGAATCATTCGTACGGTCAATTCAAGCTACTTCGGTTTGGCCCGTCCGTGCGGAAGCATCAATCAGGCCATCGTGTACCTGGGCGTCAACGCCGTCAAAATGCTTGCGCTGGGCTTCAGTCTCGTGCACAGCGTGCGCGATGATGACGAATGGCATGTCACCTTTGATTTCATCGACTACTGGCGCCGGAGCATGCACAGTGCGGCCGCAGCGCGAGCCATCGCTCGGATCACCAAATCGTGCGATCCTGAGGAAGCGTTTCTCACTGCGTTGTTGCAAGACATCGGCATGATTGCGTTTCTCAGGGCATATGGCGACATCTACCTGCAGGCGATCGATCTGACCGAAGGCGTGCATAACAACCTGCCCGCGATCGAACAGCGGGCACTTCAAACCGATCACCCAAGCATCGGTGCAACACTTATCGAGCGATGGAATCTGCCCGACCAAGTCGTGCAGGCGGTTCGGTTTCACCACAATGCCGAGGCTGCACCGCCCAAGTGGCGGCAAACGGCAAG
>PWVT01000101.1 GCA_003562195.1 Phycisphaeraceae bacterium
CTGACACTGAAATGGGATGCTGCAACCAATCACGTGATGATGACCGGACCGGCGACGGAGGTTTTTTCAGGCGAGTGGCCGGATTGACCGACCGGGCATCGGGTCGATGGGTACAGGTACAGTTTGAAAGTGGAATAGGCCTCTGGCCTGTTGATACGTTCCTCAGGCGGGACGCTGTGCCACCGGATTCAAACTGTACCTGTACGGGTCGATGGTGAAGATGCTTTTAATATTGACAGTGATGGCGTCTGGTCTATAATGAACGATTCGTCGTTCCGGGCCCGCTGTGGGTCCGGCAATGAGGCGAGGCGTTCGATACGGCAGCGAAATTTTGCTGTCGGCAACGGAAGGAGAAAACCGTTGCAGGATGATGACGAGGACGCCCCCTTACGTTGAAACCGGTCTCTGCCGGCCCGCGTAAGGTGGGCCACAACACGCAGAGACCGAATCGCTCTCCTTGCTCGGCTGACAACCGCACTCGACTACCACATTTTTCAATCAGTCGTAGTGAATGGGAAGCGTAATCCGGCCGATAACATGATCTTCACGATTTCCCTCGGTACGACTGAACATGCCGTACCGAGGATCGACCATAAATCCATTGTCGCGGTGCCACAGCCGCAACTTCTTCTCCGTTTTCCGCAATTGAACTTCAAGCACTGAACACACTGCCATGTCCGTTGACCTCTCTACCGTTCGAAACATCGGGATTTGCGCCCACATTGACGCTGGCAAGACCACCGTCACCGAGCGCATCCTGTACTACACAGGCAAGAACTACAAAATGGGTGAAGTCCATGAAGGCACCGCCACCATGGACTTCCTCCAGGAAGAGCAGGAGCGCGGTATCACGATCCAGTCTGCCGCCACGACCTGCCCTTGGGAGCACGAAGGCACCTGGTACAAAGTCAACCTGATTGACACGCCCGGCCACGTTGACTTCACCATCGAAGTCGAACGCTCACTTCGTGTGCTCGACGGCGCGGTCGCTGTTTTTGACGGCAAGGAAGGCGTGGAGGCACAGTCAGAAACCGTCTGGCGTCAGGCCGATCGCTACAAAGTCCCGCGACTTTGCTTCATCAACAAGATGGACAAAATCGGTGCTGACTTTGAGTACTCATTCAAGACCATCAAGGAGCGATTGGGGGCCAACCCCATTGCGGTGCAGTACCCGATCGGCGCCAGTGATTACTTCGAAGGCATCATCGACCTGCTCAACATGAAGGCGTACTTCTTCGACGCAACGGAACTCGGCGCGATCGTCGAGGAGCGTGAGATTCCCGACAACCTCAAGGAAACCGCTGAGCTCTGGCGACACGAAATGGTCGAGAAGGCCGCTGAACTCGATGACGCCCTGATGGAAGCGTATCTCGAGGATGAGAACTCCGTCACCACAGAGCAGATCAAAGCAGCGCTTCGCAAGGGCACCATCGCCCGCCAATGCAACCCGACCTTCTGCGGCTCAGCCCTGAAGTACATCGGTGTCCAGCGTCTGCTCAACGGCGTCATCGACTACCTGCCCAACCCCAAGGAGGTTCCGCCGGTTGAAGGGGTCGACCCGAAGGATGAATCTAACAAGCTCACGCGTCCACACTCCGATGATGCCCCATTCTCCGCACTGGTGTTTAAGGTCGTCTCGGACACCCACGGTGACCTGACTTACATGCGCGTCTATTCAGGTGTCCTCGCAAAAGGCACTCGCATTCTCAATCCTTCCAATAACAAGAAGGAAAATGTCTCGCGCATCTTTGAAATGCACGCGAAAGATCGCGTTCCCCTCGACTCGGTCAGTGCAGGCCAGATCGTTGCAGTCATCGGCCTCAAGAATTCTATGACCGGTGATACGCTGTGCTCAACGGATGATCCGATCATCCTCGAGAAGATGGACTTCCCCGAGCCGGTAATCTCAATGTCCATCGAGCCCAACACCAATGAGGACAAGAAGAAGCTGTCCGAAGCACTCACCACGATCAAGCGTGAGGACCCCTCATTCCGTACCAATTTCAACGACGAGACCGGAGAGACCATCATCGCAGGCATGGGCGAACTGCACCTGGAAATCATCAAGAACAAGCTCGTGCGTGATATGAAGATCAATGTGCGGGTTGGTCAGCCGCGCGTCAGCTACCGTGAGACCATCACCGGCATCGCCGCCGATGTCCGTGGAAAGTTCGTCAAGCAGACCGGTGGTCGCGGTCAGTTCGGTGACGCTGTCGTCACTGTCTCGCCGATCACCCCCGAAGAGGCCGAGGCCCAAGAACTGGTCATGAAGGACGGCATCGTGTTCCTGGACAAGATCAGCCAGGGTGTTATCCCCCGCGAGTACATCCCTTCAGTCGAGTACGGCGTCCGGATGGCGGCCAGTTCCGGTATTCTTGGCGGATACCCGGTACAGAACATCAAGGTCGAATTGGTCTTCGGTTCGTACCACGAAGTGGACTCCTCACAGGTTGCCTTTGAGCAAGCCGGTGCATTGGCCTTCCGTGAAGCATGCACGCAGGCAGGCCTAGCTCTGCTAGAACCAATCATGAAGGTCACGATCGTCACACCGGATGAGTTCTTCGGCTCAGTCTCCGGTGACCTGGCTTCTCGTCGTGGCCAGATCAATGACAGCGAAATGCGCGGCAACGCCCGCATCATCACCGCAGAAGTACCACTATCTGAGATGTTCGGCTACACCACAGTGCTCCGCGGCATGACGCAAGGTCGCGCAACGAGCACCATGGAACCTGCTGCGTATCGCCAGATGCCCGACCGACTCAAAGACGAAGTGCTCGCCAAGGCGTAACTCGTCATACAATTCATGCAATCACCAAGGCCCAAGGATGACGATCCTTGGGCTTTCTCCATGCCAGAATCTAATTCATTGTAAATCTGCTAT
Source organism: Phycisphaeraceae bacterium (assembly GCA_003562195.1). GTDB lineage: Bacteria > Planctomycetota > Phycisphaerae > Phycisphaerales > SM1A02 > PWVT01. The sequence continues at coordinate 2,882 of PWVT01000101.1, forward strand.
ATCACAGTCTTGGCGGGACATGATGCTTCTACCTGTGTCGACCGCTGCCTCCTGAAAGGCCATTCGCAGTGCTGACATACGGTTCGGCGAGCAAAGCTACAGGACCGGTGGGATCAACACAGTTTGTCCTGCTAACCAACTGGTTTTGACAATCAGCAGGTGCGCGCTTTCGCCACGAGTAACTCGCGAGCAATTTGTACAGCCGCAGCAGGTGTGCTTGCCGTGCCATGGACTCCTAGAACTCGATCTAACCCCGGCGCCAACTCCATTGGTTGACCGCCAACGAGCAACTTCGCCTCTGAACCACTGGTCTGCAGTGCCTGCGCAAGCCGGCACACATGGGGGAGCTGCGCTGTCATCGTCACGGATACGGCGACAACATCTGCATCGTAGTCTGTCGCCACTGAGACAATATTCTCTACTTGGACATTTGCACCGAGATACAATGCGACCCAACCGTGATATTCGAACATGTCGGTGACCATACGAATGCCAAGGTCGTGATAGTCCCCTTCGATGGCCGCGGCAAGAAGCCGCCGTCCGTCACGCTTAAATTCGATTTCGGCGCGAAACTCAGCCATAAACTCGGCGGTCGCTGCGGTGCAGAAATGCTCTTGCGCTGGATTGATCTTGGCGTTCTGCCACAGTTCGCCGACGCGATGCATGGCCGGTCCAATTACGTGCACATACAAGTCCTCAAGGGGCAATTGCTGTGAAAGCAGAACAGCGCGTGCGGCTGGTTTGTCGAAGGCCAACATCGCATCCAGATACTGCTTTGCCACTACTTCTTGCGACGGAAGCGCCTTGCGAGTACAAGGGGTGTGTAATGGCAGCGTTGGCAAAGCATTCATGCCACGGTCGTATATCTCATACGCATGAGCATCGAGGTGTCCGACAATGTGCTTTCCAATAACTTGAAAGACCCGCAGCACCTCACGTTGAGACATGCCATGGCTCTGCATAAACGCGTTGGCCCAACTCAGATGATGTAACCAAAGTGGGAACGATGAAACCATCGCGGCTGCCACGTAGGTGCTAAGGTGACCAATAATGTCCTCATGCGAGGCGCAGGGAAATCCATCCTCAGGATCATCCAGTTCGGCCACGATGGAACACGCAATGAACTGGCTTTCACTGAGCAGCGATTGATAGCGGCCGACATCACACGAAGCAGGTGAAGCACTCATGGCTCGTTCGCTCCATTCATTTCATGGCTGGATCAGTCCAGCTTGATTTCTATCGACCAAATCAGGTTGCTGTGTTGCTGTTTCTCGGCACGGAAAGCTCCCGCGATGACTGGAAACCCGCAATGTCCGCGCAACCCCGCTATCCTTCCTCCATGGTACGACGCGCAGTGTTGATTTCATGTCTCGGCGTTCTGCTCGTTTCTGGCGGGTGTGTTGCCCCGCTTCTCCTCGCAGGTGCAGTTCCGGTCGGAGCAGCCGCCGCGCGTTCCGGAACAGCGGCCTACAGCAATGGTCGGCTTCGAGTGGCAAGGTATGCCACCTTGGAAGAATCGTGGCACGCAACCCAATCAGCTCTGAACGAACTGGGCCTAGATGTTCATACGGAACGCCAAGGCGATCGTCGCTGGTATGTCATGGCTCGTGATGAAAACCGCTATCCCGAAATGAAGATTCAGATGGATCGGCGAAGCCCCGTGATGACTCGCTTCAGCATCCGTGTTGGAGTGCTCGGCGACCCTTCGGTTTCCAACCTTCTGATGAGACACATCGATCAGGTGTTGCTAGAGATTCGCGAAAAGGGCGATCCCGTGCCATCTGATCGCGATGACTGACTGTACATACGGGATCACACCCCCGATTTCCCTTCCGCCATCGCCAATTCGGGGTCAACGCGCTTCTTAGTGATCAACCGTTGCATTCCAAGCATCAGGATCGCACCAGCCACGGCCACACATCCACTCACCCACTGCCCGATGGTCAGGATCTCACTGAAGAGAATGTACGACCCGACCGCCACGCCGAACGGCTGTAGCTGCAGCACGCCGGCCGATACAGCCACGCCCAGCCGGGCAATGCTCATGTAGTAAAACACGTGACCGAGCGCGATGCCGACGATCGCGGAGACCAGCAGCCAGAGAAACTGCTCGCCGCCCATCTCCAGCGCGGCAAGGCCGCCGCGCTCTCCGAGCGTGAGCATCATGATGACCATGACCAGCGCGGTGTATTGACTGATGGCTGCAAAGGCCAGAACGGAATTGACGCCGCGCATGTACTTGCGCACCGACAGGCCGTACATCGCAAACAGCAGACCGCTGGCGATGGCAAGCGTTACACCCGCTGCATGTGTGAAGTCCACCGGCTCATCGCCCAGCAGAACCGCGCCGGCTGTGCCGACCACAACGACCATCATGCCGATGAGATATCCCGGCGTTCGGATGATCGCCCGCTCAGCGGGAAACAGCAGAAACGCACCAAGAGCCGCAAAGAGTATCTGGCTGCGCAAGCCAAAAGTGAGCAGGCCCGGGTCGATCTTGTAATGCGCCCAGGTAAAACAGACCTGCCCGGCCGAATTGACGATGCTCGGTACCAGCGCCGCCTTCCACAGCCCGTGTGGCAATCGCTTGCGATAGGCAACGACAATCACCACTGGTGCCCACAGCAGTGCGCTGAAGCCATATCGCCAACCGTTGCTCGTCCACGCGTCAATATGGTCAGCAAAGTGCTTCAGAAACAGTGGCACGCTGGACCAGCCGATGAGCGTCATGATGACCATCAACGCGCCCAATGCGTTGCTGGTTGGCTCCTCGATTGGCTGTGTGCTGGAATTAGACATGGGCCGGATCGTAGGGACGAACTCCTTGCGATGGCGATTTTCCACGATTTTGACCCCCTTATTGCCGACCTGGCGTTGGGCAATTTTTGAGTGGGTTTCGCCGTTGTACTATTGATTTCCTATCATCACAGCGATTCTCTGCTGCATCGCCTGCAGACGCACTCGGTTCAAAGGTTTCCGTGCCCTGTAAACGATTCTTCAAATCAATGCTCGCTTCACGGTTGATGGCCGGTCTTGCAGTTTGGCTGGGCTGCGCCTCGCTTTCGCTGCAGTCATCATGCAACCGTGAAAGTAACCCGCAAAGCAACAGCGCGAATGCAAATCGGGGCGAGGCGCGCACGCCGATCGCTGCAGTCGAGTTGTCGCTGCGCGACCTGTCGCGCGAGCTGGCGACATCCGCTGCGGTCGAGCCGCGGGTGCGCATTCGCCTTGCCAGCCGCACCTCCGGCACTGTGAAGTCAGTTCACTTTGAGGAAGGTGATCGCGTGACCAAGGGCGAGGCGCTCGCTGAGCTGGATATGTCCGAAGCAACAGCGGAGTACGCGCGAGCGGCCGCTATGGCTGAACAGGCGCGACTCACCTACCAGCGGCAAGCTGAGCTGCTGGAGACGCGACTCATCAGCCCTTCGGATTACGATCAGTCGCGAACCGATCTTGCTGTCGCTGAAAGTGAGCGGCAATTATGGAAAACACGCATCGAGTTCGGCCGCATCACCGCACCGCGCGATGCCGTGGTGACCCATCGTTACATCGAGCCGGGCGAAGCCATCGAGACCAATGCCATCGCGTTTGAACTCGCCGCAATGGATGAACTGGTGTTGCGTGTGGGCGTGTCCGAGCTGGATGTCGTTCACCTGGAGCGAGGCCAGTCAGTCCCGGTGCGATTTGACGCGATGTCGGAGTCAACGATGCAGGGCGCCATCCGCCGTATCTATCCGACCGCCGAACGCCAAAGTCGGCTGGTGACCGTGGAGATTGCCTTACCCGAGGATGCGTCAGATCGCGGAATACGACCGGGATTCCTCGCACGCATTCGCCTGCCCATTGACGAGCGGCCGGATGTCATTGCTGTGCCCTCCGCAGCGATCGGCGAGGATGGTGACGGCCAGTATGTGTACGTCGTCTCGAACGATCGTTTGCATCGACGAACCGTGAAAACCGGCGCGACGCGCGGTCAGTGGACGCAGATCACCGAGGGGCTTGACGTCGGCGAGATTGTGCTCGCGACGAACCCGATTGACATGAACGATGGTCAGGCGGTGCGCATCGTTGGATGGCGCGGTTGACCAACGCCTGTTCGCAGCAGCATCCCTGACATGACGCTCGACAAAAAATCACAACACGGCGGATTGGCCAACCATTGCATTCGGCGGCCGGTGGGCACGTTGGCGATCGCCTCGGTGGTGTTTGTATTGGGGCTGTTCTTCATTGATCGGCTGCCCATCGACCTTCTCCCGGCCGTGGAGTACCCGCAGATTCGCGCGACCGTCAACTATCCGGGCACCGCACCGGAAGTGATGGAGGAACAGGTCACGCGGGTTCTGGAGCGCAACCTCGCGTCAACGGAGAATCTGGTTCATATCGACAGCCGCGCCTCGGAAGGCCGCACCAACGTCAATCTGCACTTTGCGTACGGCACGAATCTGGACATCGCGCTTCAGGACGCAGCACGGTACATGGAGCTTGCGCGGACGCAATTGCCGCCCGACATCGAACCGCCTCGGCTGTACAAGTTCGACCCTTCACGGGACCCGGTCTGGGAAGCGGGTTTCAATTCCACGATTCGCTCGGAAGTGGAAGTTCGCGACTGGATCGAGCACCGGCTCGCGCCGCAGTTGATTGCGATTCACGGCGTTTCCAGCGTCGAGGCCGCCGGGGGGATGGTGCGGGAAATGCAGGTGGTGGTCGATCAGGAGCGACTGCGTTCCTACGGCCTGACGATGCAGGATGTCATCGACACGCTCGCGGATGAGAATGTCGATATTGCAGCGGGCTGGATCACGTCAGACACCTTTGACGTCATGGGCAAGACCGACGGCCTGCTTACTTCCGCTGCAGATGTTGAGAATGTGCTGATCACCTTGCCCAGCGCAGTGACCACCGACACGATCGCCTCAGGAACGTCACGCGCTTCGCGCAACAATCCATCTTCAAACAACCCGGCTGACCGGCGCATTCGCCTGGCGGAGATCGCCAGCGTACATGACGGCCATCAGGAGCAGCGGCTGTTTGTCCGCCTCGACGGCACGCCGGCCACGCAGGTGTCGGTTTTCAAGCTCCCCGGCGCAAACACCGTGGCAGTCGTGGATGAGATCAACGCCACCATCGATCACCTTGAGCGATCCGGATTCTTCCCGGAGGACATTCGCTATACCGCCATCGACGACCAGGCATTTTTCATCCGCGGCGCAATTGCCAGTGTAACCACCGCGGCAATCCTCGGCGGTGTGCTGGCCATGACAGTCGTGCTGCTGTTTCTTGGGAGCATTCGCAAGGGGTTCGTGATCGGCTTGTCGATTCCCATCGCGATCATGGCGACCTTTGCCATGATGGGCATTGGCAATCTGACGTTGAACATCATCAGTCTTGGCGGCTTGGCGCTGGGGGTGGGTCTGCTGCTGGACAACGCGATCGTGATGCTGGAGAACATCTACCGCCATCGCGAGCAGCTTGGCAAATCGCCGGAGCAATCCGCGCACGATGGCGCTGCGGAAGTCGCCTCCGCCATCACCGCAGGCACGCTGACCAATCTCGCGGCCGTCGCGCCGTTTCTGCTCATCACCGGTCTGGCGGCGATGATCTTTCGCGAATTGATCCTCACCATCTCCTTCGCCATTCTTGCGACGCTTGCTGCCGCGTTGACCCTTGTGCCGATGCTTGCGGCGTTGTTCGGCCATGTTCGCTTTGAAAGCAAGCTGCATCGCACACCCCCGCTGCGGCTCTGGAACTGGGGCGTGAATCTGCTGCAGCGTATGTACGGCGGCGTGTTGCCGTGGGTGCTGAAGTTGCGATGGGCGGTTGTCATCCTTGCCGCTACGGCGATGGTCGGCGCGTATCACCTTGTGGACGATCTCGGCAACGAGTTCCTGCCGCAAGTGGATGACGGCAATGTGGGTGTGCGCATGGTCCTGCCACCGGGTACCCCGCCACATGAAACGGACGCAGCCGCCCGGCAGATCGAACAAACCGTGCGCGAGATGGACCACATGCAAACCATGTTCACCATGGTCGGCGGTCACCTTGGCGGAGGGATCATCAACGAACGGCCGGGGACATCGAACATACGCGTGCAGCTCACACCTGCAGATCAGCGGCCGGGGATGCCCGCTGGCCGATGGGTAGCAGAGGCACAGGAGCGGCTCGATACGCTGGACCTGCCTGGGGCACGGATCAGCGTTCGTCCGCCGAGCATTCGCGGATTGCAATTCGGCACACAAGGCGCGGATCTGGCCA
>PWVT01000012.1 GCA_003562195.1 Phycisphaeraceae bacterium
GTTGACCATCAACAACCAGAAGGAGTTCGAACGGAATCAGGAACGCTACGAGTTTCTCAAGTGGGGTCAGTCGAGCTTCGACAATTTCCGCGTGGTTCCTCCTGCTACCGGCATCGTCCACCAAGTGAATCTGGAGTACCTCGCCAAGGTCGTGTGGGATCACAACAACGTGCTGTATCCCGACTCGCTCGTCGGAACAGACAGCCACACCACAATGATCAACGGTCTGGGCGTGGTCGGCTGGGGCGTGGGCGGCATCGAAGCGGAGGCCGTCATGCTCGGCCAGCCGATCTACATGCTCATCCCCGATGTTGTCGGTTTCAAACTGACTGGCGCATTGCCCGAAGGCGCGACCGCGACCGACCTTGTGCTCGTCGTTACGCAAATGCTGCGAGAGCACGGCGTGGTGGGCAGCTTTGTCGAGTTCTTCGGCCCCGGCCTGGCAACGATGCCCGTGGCCAACCGCGCCACCATCGCCAACATGGCGCCTGAGTACGGCGCAACGATCGGCTTCTTCCCGGTCGATGAGCAAACCATGCGGTACATGCAGCTAACGGGCCGGGATGAGAAGCTCATCAAGACCGTTGAGCAGTACTACCGCGAACAGGGTATGTGGCGTGAGGATGACCGCAAAATCACCTACACCGATGTGCTGGAACTGGACATGTCCACCGTCGAACCGTCACTCGCCGGCCCACGTCGCCCACAGGATCGCATTGCCCTTTCCGGCATGAAGTCGCAATGGGAACAGGACCTCTCCGTGACATTCGGCAAGCTCTCGCCGGCTGGCAAGTCTACCGCGGAAAGCTTTGCGAGCGAAGGCGGCGGCCAAACCGCCATTGCCGAAGCTGAACCGGTGACTACGGACGACTCTGGCCTGGAAGGCGCGGATGTCGAATATGAAGGCGACACGTTTAAATTGCGTGACGGCTCAGTGGTCATCGCAGCCATCACCAGTTGCACGAACACGTCCAACCCCAGCGTGATGCTTGGCGCCGGCCTGGTTGCTCGCAAGGCGTTGGAAAGAGGCCTGACGCGCAAGCCGTGGGTCAAGACGTCGCTCGCGCCCGGCTCGAAGGTGGTCACAGAATATCTGACGAAGGCGGAGTTGCTTGATGATCTTGAAGGGCTTGGTTTTCACCTCGTCGGATACGGTTGCACGACATGCATCGGCAACTCCGGCCCGTTGCCGGATCCCATCAGCAAGGCGATTCAGGAAAACGACCTCGTCGCCACATCGGTGCTGTCTGGCAACCGCAACTTCGAAGGTCGCATCAGCCCCGATGTCCGCGCGAACTATCTCGCGTCCCCCCCGCTGGTCGTGGCGTACGCAATTGCCGGCACGGTGGATATCGACCTCACGCAGGAGCCGCTGGGCACGGGCAGCGATGGCAAACCTGTCTATCTCAAAGACATCTGGCCCACGCAGGAGGAGATCGACAACGTCGTTGCTGAGTGCGTCACGCGCGAACAGTTCATTGAGCAGTACGCCAACGTGTTTGAAGGCGCTGATGAATGGAAGTCGATCGAAACCTCTGCTGGCGAGCTGTATGAATGGGACCCCAAGAGCACGTATGTTCATGAGCCGCCGTTCTTCAGCGACATGCCCACGGAGTTGCCGCCGATTTCCTCAATCACCGGAGCACGCTGCCTGGTGAAACTCGGTGACTCGGTGACGACGGACCATATCAGCCCTGCCGGCGCGATCAAGTCTGACTCGCCTGCCGGGAAGTATCTCATCGAGCAGGGCGTGCCGATCAGCATGTTCAACAGCTACGGTTCCCGCCGTGGCAACGACCGTGTGATGACGCGGGGCACGTTTGCCAACATCCGGGTGCGCAACCATCTCGCCCCCGACACTGAAGGTGGTTGGACGACGTACTTCCCACCCGACACAGATAGAGGTGATGTCATGTCCATCTACGATGCGTCGATGAAGTACCAGCAACACGCGACTCCCCTCGTTGTGATCGCTGGCAAGGACTATGGCATGGGTTCCTCGCGTGATTGGGCTGCCAAGGGCACGTTCCTGCTGGGTGTGAAAGCTGTGATTGCTGAGAGCTTCGAGCGCATCCATCGATCCAACCTGGTCGGAATGGGCGTGCTGCCGCTGACATTCAAGGATGGGGAGAATGCCGGTACTCTCGGCCTCAATGGCACTGAAGTCTTCGACATCACCATCCCCAACGACGTCACACCACGACAGGACATTCACGTCCTAGCCAAACAGAATGGTAAAGAAATCACTTTTACCACCACCTGCCGAATTGATACCCCAGTGGAAGTGGATTACTTCCGCAACGGTGGGATCCTTCATATGGTCCTGAGACGTATGGCGGCTGAGTAAGGCCACCGCGTTACCAACTGATACCTCCTGACACAAGGACACAACCATGTTCATTCCGACTCGAGCCATCGCACTGCTCATCTGTGTATTCGCCGCCTCTTCATTTGCCTTTGCCGATGGATACATGCTTCGAGGACCGGCGCCGAAGGCGGGCGACACCATTCGCGTGGAATCCATCGTTGAAATGAAAGACGGAACGATGGACATCAACGCTGGAGGCATGCGCCTCGCGGGCAAGATGGACATGTCCATGCGCAGCATCATTGAAACCACCATCCTCGAAGTTGAAGACGTAACGATCACCAAGGTTCGCATTCGACACGTCGAGGAAACCCAGGAACAAACGGTGGAAATGATGGGCCAGCGCAGCACGAACAAAGATGAAGCCCCCCTGCACGGACAAACGATTGTCGGCACTCTTTCCGATGATTCCTGGTCATTCGAGCTGGAAAATGGCAGCCCAAATGCTGCACAGCGTGCCCGCTTGGCGGAACTCAATCGCTCGTACAAGTTCGACGATCGTCACGCCGTATACCCTGATCGCAAGATTGCGATTGGCGAGTCGTGGGAAGTCGACGCTGCCGACATGGATGCCCAGTTCTCCGGCACCGATCGCCCCGAGGGGAAAGTCACTCTGACACTTGATAAAGTCGAAGAAGTCGATGGTGAAAAACTGGCGCACCTCACCGTCACGATGGACCTTGAAGCAGCCATGACCGCAGAGGGACCGGGTGATGGCAAGATGACGATGAAAGCTACCGGGCCGGTGATTCGATCGCTCAAGACCTTCGTTGACAAGTCGTCCAAGCTCACTGGCACCATGCAAATGCGCATGGCTGAAGGCGATGACATGGAAATGAACATGAATGGCCCCATGACGTTCGCCGGCAAGGAAAGCCGGCCGTAACTATCCGAACTGCTTCAGCGTGAACTTAAGACACCTTCCGCATCGCGGCCGATCATGGCCGCGATGTTTTTGTATCGCTGACGCACATCCTCCAGATCCAATGCAGCATCGACCTTGTTCTCGGCCTGACGGAACACGGCGTCAACATGTTTCCAGATCGCATCAAGTTCCGCCGCGTTTGCTGCCTTGTTCGCCACTCGGCCCAGAACTTCCATTAAGTGAATCAAAACGGCCACATTGCCTTGTGCCGACTGGCGAATCTGATGAAACATGGCATCGACGATCCCGGCAAAGTCCGTCGCGTTGACCACAAGTCGCAAGTCCCCCGCTTCATCCACATATTCGTGCGGTGGAATCTGCCGTTGCGACAACTGCGACAGCGCTGCACCGAGTTGATCGATCGCCTGCATCGCGGTAAACGGATCATTCAAACTCGGCGACAACGCACGCAATGCAACCTCCACGAGTTGATCCACTGCGAATTCCACATCCTGCGTCGGTGTTCTGCGATTCCCGAGGACAAAGCACGCAGCGAGTTCCTGTTGTACTCGGTCGCTGACTGACTGATCGCTGCGCACCTCTGCAAGTTCTTCACAATCTATGACAAAATGTCCCGGTCGCTTGACGGTTTGAACCAGTAGGTTGTGCTCCTTCGCTATCGAAAGCATGCGATTAAGATCGACATACTGCAGGTAACCGTCCCGCCAGCCGCACACGGTATGTATACGGCCACCGGTCGGTTCCAGCCGCTCTTTACCGTCGCTACGCTTTACATCGTCGCCCGGCGATTGATTGAACGGTGGATACATTGCATTGATCGCGTGCAACAATTCGCGGCCGACCGAAAACACGACAGCCGGGGCTTGAATGCTCTGCGACATGTGGTGGATGAAAAATATCAACACCCCTACACTTGCTACAGCCAGCGCCAATGCACCGAGCATTGATAACTCCGGAACAACATCTGCATCAAACAAGCCGACCATCCAGAGTGTGAGCAAACAGTACAGGAAGGTCGCCACGAATGTGCCCAACACCGCTTGGTTGACCACATCCACCGTGAATGTGCGAAGCAGCCGCGGGCCCAACTGCTGTGCTGCCAACGTTAACGACACGATGGTCATGGAAAACACAACGGACACGACGGTAATCATGGCACCAACTAGCGCCGCTAACAGCGTTCGCGATGCTTCTGGCTTGGGCGGCGACAGCCAGTTGATGCGAGAGGAAAGGGCCTCCGGGTATGCATTGTCCACTGCTACGAGCATCGACGCGGCACCGATCGCGGCAAGGGCCATGATTGCAGGCACCATCCAGAAGCTGGTCCGTAGATATTCCCACGTCGTGGCGAGCCAACTCAACATTCGATGACGACCTCCCCCATCATGTTAACTTCTCTCGGCTCACTTATCGCTGCAACGCTTCGCGCAGCGCAGGTTCAAGTTCGGTGAGCGAGAACGTGAATCCCGCCTCTGCCAAGACGCGGGGCTGGACACGCGCACTGGCCAGCAGCAGTTCATCCGCCATTTCCGCCATCATCATCTTGGCTGCAAAAGCCGGCAGTGGCAACACCGTTGGTCGTGACAGCACCCGGCCGAGCGATTTCGTGAATTCACGATTGGTCACAGGGTTGGGCGAGACGACATTCATCGCCCCTTCGATCGAATCGTGCTCCATTGAAAAAATGATGGCACGGGTAGCATCCTTAAGCGACACCCAACTCCACCATTGCTTCCCGCTGCCAACCACACCACCGACGCCCAGCCGAAACGGCGTAAGCATCGCCTTCAGCGCACCACCATCGCCTGACAAAACCATTCCAAACCGCGCATTGACCACGCGCACACCTGCATCGCGGATCGGCTGGCATGCGGCCTCCCATTCCCGGCATACGTCCGCAAGAAACCCACTGCCATGCGTGCTCGATTCATCCAAGATTTCATCGCCGCGGCTGCCGTACATCCCGATCGCCGAAGCGCAGATAAACACCGCTGGCTTACGCTGCATTGAGGCAATAGCGTGGCTGAGCAACTGAGTGCCGTTCACACGGCTGTCTCGAATTGCCTGCTTTTTTCTGTCCGTCCACCGCGCAGCGGCGATGCTCTCACCCGCCAGATGCACGATGACATCCGCGCCTTCCAGATCCGCAGGGTCGAGTTGCCCTTCCTTGGGATTCCACACCATGGCCTGCTTACCATCGCCTGTCGAAGATCGCGACATTGGCACCACTTCGTGGCCGTCACGACGCAGCATCTGGCCCAATGCCGAGCCGACCAATCCCGATGCCCCGGTGATGAAAACGCGACGAGTCTGCTGTGTAGCCGGTGCCTGGGTCATGCAATTCTCCTGCGTGTGTGATGAGATGCCGCGACAATGGTAGGATGCGAAACTGTTCGCTTCGGAAGATTCTCTGTAGGCATTGAAACTACCACATTCACACGAGCACACTTTCTGATCATGTCCACGACGCTTCCGTTGAAAGATAAGTCTGCAATTGTGTGCGGCTGCACGCAAGGCATCGGCCGCGCCTGTGCGCTTGAGTTCGCACAACTTGGTGCTTCTCTCACCCTCTTCGCCCGTCACGAGGAAGCGTTGCAGCAGGTGCGCGATCAACTTTCCACCGAGGCCGGTCAATCGCACGATTTTGTGACAGTAGATTTTTCCAACTGGCAGGCCGTGCGCGATGCAGCCATGCAACGAGCCAGCCGCAGCCCTGTGCATATCCTGCTCAACAACACTGGCGGCCCGCCAGCCGGGCCGGCGTTTGAAGCCCAGCCCGAGGAATATGCCGCTGCGCTGAATCAGCATGTGCTGTGCAATCAGGCGCTGGTGCAGGCCGTCGCATCGGGGATGCGCGATGCAAACTACGGCCGCATTATCAACATCATCTCGACGTCCGTCATCACGCCCATCAAGGGGCTGGGCGTGTCGAACACCATTCGTGCCGCGGTGGCCAACTGGGCTCGCACACTCGCTGCGGAACTGGGGCCGTTTGGCATTACGGTCAACAACGTGCTGCCCGGCTTCACTCATACTGCCCGCCTGGATGCGATCATCAAGGGCAAAGCCACTCGGAGCGGCACCACGCCCGATGATGTCGAACGCGCGATGAAAGCATCGGTCCCGGCACGGCGATTCGGAAAAGCCGAAGAAGTCGCCGCCGTCGCCGGCTTCCTTGCCACCCCCGCTGCGGCCTACGTGAACGGCGTCAATCTGCCGGTCGATGGAGGGCGGCTGGCCGCTCAATGATCTGGGCGATTTAACAAATGCCGAAATTCGCCCGATCCCGTTTGCGTGGTAGCTCAACCAGCAGAGCAACCGTTTCCAGACACACCTTCTCGTCCGCAAGGCGTAAAGCAGGAGATGTTGCACAAACATCGAGATCAATATCGACGGAATATCATCGCCATCAGAAAGCCGCGACCGGCAGTCGCGCGGGGGTGACCACCATCGCCCGGCAAGGACACCGTCCATCGGCATCACCTGCGCCGGGTGTTCAACCCGACACGCCGAGTCAGAATCAAGCTTACTCGGGTTCCCAGGTCAGCCAGAAGTATCGACCGGCGATGATCTTCTCATCATCGACTTCATACTGCGGCCATGTCGGCACCGAAACTTCAGGCGAAGCTAAATGCGTTTTCCGGATTTTGGCTTCGGTCGTATCGAAATCTGGTCTCCAATACGTCAACGCAAATTGACCACTCGGTGACACTGCGGCACCGGAGTCGTTATCTTCAAGGGCGTCCGCCTCCCACAGTATCTGACCTGAAGCGAGAATTCGCAACACTTTGCGTTCATCGTCGTGGTACGCGAAGAATCTTTCATCGTCTAAATAAGAGGGGCGACTCGGGGGCATTTGCCCGTTGGTCGAATCGACGAAGTCAAACAATTCTGCGTCAATCACCTTGAGATCGCGCTCGTTGCCATTCTTGATATCAACCACGAGGAATTCACCACCGCGCACCCAGGCAAGATTCTCGATGCTCCCATCAAATTCGACCGGAACCGTTGTCGCTACATCGGCACCAGCATTAGGATGCTGCGGATCAAGCGTACCGGTGATTAATTGTCCCGTACCCATCGCTGTCGCAACCCATCGGCCATCGTCAAGTATGCGCAGGTGTCGACGAATGACACCGGGCAGGGAATAAATGATGTCAGGTTCGGTGATCTTCGCGACTCGGGATTCACCGCGCGTACCTGGTACTTCATATTGCAAATACACATGGACATTGGAGTGAAAACCAAAGTAACTGAACTGTTCAAAAACAACGGGCGTCGCATCGCGCCAGTTCGGCCAGACCCAGACACCGGTGGGTTCCGGCGACTGCCGACTTGCATGTGAGACGCCAAATGCTCGCCCGTTTCGGGACGTGGCGATGTATGTCAATTCTTCGGGAACATCTGCCAGACTTGCATTAAATTCTTCGAGATCAACTGCAACATCCGGCGGAACCGCAGGCGTGTCACCAAGCAGTACTACCCGCACCTGAGTGCCTCCACCCTGATCAAGCCGCCAAATCCCCGCAATTGACTCTTTCGGCTGATCACCCAAACAGGGAATCGCGATGAAGCAGCAGACGACCGGCACAATAGCGAGCAACATCTTCATGATTGAATCTCCATTACTCATCCTCATCGCAATCGGTCAGATCAAGCTCATTGCCCCAGCTCGGGGCGTTGTAATTGACCCCTTCAAGATCAAGGTTCTCGAACACGATATCGCAATCATCACAAGGCATGCAGTTCGATAGTGCGGTATATGCAGCCGCATTGCTATTATCCCCGAAAGCAGCGTACGCAAAGCAACAGTTATGAATTGTCTTCAGGGTCTCTGTAACGTACTGGTACAGTTTGAATCCGGTGGCACAGGCGTCCCGCCTGAGGAACCTATCAACAGGCCAGAGGCCTGTTCCACTTTCAAACTGTACCAGTACCCTCTGTAATGCATCCTTGACATAGTCCACACTCAGCACTTTGCGTTTGATATCTTTAAGGACGTACAGAGCAAGTTCAGGGCGTCAGGGGATTTCATGGAATGGGCAGTTTTTACCAACGTAGGGATGATGTCGAACGCGACCGCCTCCAGCGCGAGGTGGACCGCCTCGAACGTAGGATTCGTCGTCGATTGATCGGAAAATTCAGTGCTATCGCACAAAGCGCATATGACGTCGATGACATTCTGGCGTCAACGCGACGCCGCCTTGATGAAGCGTTCGTTCATCAAAGGATTCGGGCCGACACGTCACAAGAATTGAACGCCTATGTGCAGAAGATTGCCGAGCGGATCGCTCTTGACGTAGTCAGAAAGCAAAAGCGAGAAGATGCGCTTCGCAAGGCGATGTTTTCACAATCATGCCAGCTGCCTGTAGAGCAAAGAGAGGTCCGCGAAATGATGACGAAGATTATGGCAAAATCTGACTGTGCTGAGAAAGCATTACTTGAATTTTGGATGCGCGGGTGGTCAGAACGTCGCATCGCTGAAGCGTTGGATTTGAGCATTCAAGCGTACCGTAGTCGGCGCCGCCGATTGTGGCATCTTCTGCGTACAGAATTGGGGACCATGAAGTAGCTGGATGCCTTTCGTCATCGCACTGCGGCAGCCACGCTCAGCTCCCCGTCGCTTCCGTCACCGTCAGTTGCACATTTACCTCATCCACCTGCACATCCTGCACGGTGCCGCCGGGCCAGTGGATGCGAAGTGATTCGACAGCATCGTGCTCGCCAAGGCCGAAGGTGAGGGGCAGTTCCACCTGAGACAGATAGCTTCGCGTGGGCATGACCATCTGCCTTTGGGTCACGCCA
>PWVT01000189.1 GCA_003562195.1 Phycisphaeraceae bacterium
AGAAGCGGAACCGACCGATCAGCGTATGGTCTACCGCGTGGATATGGAGACCGGCGAGCCCACCCTCGTAAGCATTGATGCCAATTGCCAGCCGATCCAGGAAGAATCCGATGCCATCTTCCCGACCATGTCCGGAGATGGCAGCACCGTCATCTTTACGACCGTTTGGGATGTGATGATGAACGACAAGTACGGCGGCAGCAAAGTCCCCCACGATTGGGCACACCATACGTATGCATGGATCGACCCTGACTTCAAGCCGTCAGGACCTGATGGCGATCTCAACGGTGATGGTGTCGTCAATGTCACGGATCTGCTGATCCTGCTCGGAGCGTGGGGCCCGTGCGAGGATGAAGGCGACTGCCTCGGTGACATCAACGGCGATGGCGTCGTCGATGTGACTGACCTGCTCATCCTTCTCAGCAACTGGGGTTGAAACAAAGCCCCAGGGATTCAATCAACATGCCCCCACACCCAGGCGGGTCTTCGTACACTGTGCGGAGGCCCGCTTGTTTTCTTGGCAGGGGCCATTGCTGCCAGCACGATTCATCCGGCCTCATCGTCTGAGCGGCGCTGCGCTTCGATTCGAACCAATGTATCGCGTATCTCTTCAAGCACAGCCAACATTGATTCCCCTCCTACGGCCGTCGCGTTGGCGACGGGTAACTCCGACGTTGATTCAGAATCGTTTTCGGTTATGCGGTCGCGTTGAGTCAGAACTGTGTCACGAAAGCCATCGGTATCTTCAATACCCACAATGCGCACTAATGCGCCTCCCGCACCGCTTTGACCAGCCGTTTCCACACGAATGCCCTTGACATGCATGTATCGCATGATCGGCCCTTCGAAGATCGCTAAATCGGTGATCTTCTCAAGAGGAATACTCTTTTCTTCACGGTTGTAAATGCCGCGATGTACTTTCAATTCGCGTGAAGTGAGAATCACCTTGAGATTCTCGTAGTACTTCGTCCAATACCACTTGGCGAAGGGGATGGCGATCAAAAGCAACGGGATGCCCACAACAGTCACCGCAAGCGCGATCTTCAGCCCAAGTAACTTGTACCGAATTGCATTGGGCGCGATTGTCGCCACCTTCAGAATGCGTTGTTTGCTCATGCCTCACTATGGTACTGAAAACCCGCACTCGGCCTAGCCCAAGGGAAGTACCCGCTTACTGCTCGAACTCAGGAAAGCAGCAGTTCGCAATCGTCGCCACCGGATCGATCCCAAGATGGCCATAGTCCTCTCCATAGTACGTACTCAGTTCTTTGTAGATTGACTCAAAGCACTCTGGTGTTCGCACCTGGCCATACTCATCGGTGTAGAACGCTAGTATCTGCTTGCGGTTCTCGTTCAAACGGCGGCAGATTTCCTCGCGCATCGCTCGTTCGTACGTGCAAGGGTTCAGTGCCTCATTCAGATGGTCTGAGTAAAACGGAGCCATAAAGCCGGATTCCGGTCTGACATGTTGATTCAGAGCCAGATAGTCACCGATACGCACGAGCAGAGGCGGCTGCTTCTCGCCCTTGAGCATCACCGGCTCGGTCATGTTCAGATAGAACTTCATCCCAAGATAGTTTGAAGCGTTGTCCGCGTTCGAAATGACCCCTGTGCCCACTGCACCGATGAGGCCCCTCTCTGAGATTGGGCCTGAGGAAAAAATATCGATGGTACGTGCCATGGCCTGCTCCTCGCTCAACCCGCGCGCAAGCCCGTTGCGATACGCTCTGAAGTACATGTGTCCAAGGTCGTAGCCATGGCCGATCTTGTCGATGCCGAAGAACACACCATGCACTTTGATCGTCGGTCCTCGAAAGTTGTACATCACACGGCGAGGATCGAGGACGAAGTGCGTATTGGTGTAGATCCAATTGTCATGCGTGTAGATGATCAATTGATCTGGGTAAACCCGCTCGGCAATATCACTGTACAACGCGCTTTCCACTGCCCGGGCCACAACCCACCCTTGACCAAAAAAGTGCCTCGCCCGGTTTGCCAAACGATCCGGCGAGAGCAGCCGCTCGATTGTGGAACGTCGACGACGCTCGCTACCAATGTGTTGTGCACGTTCTACGCGTTCGTTGGTCTCCTCCACGATACGATCGAGCACGATGTAGTGCAGCAGATCAAAATACGGCCCGAGATCCGTGAACGACTCGCGCTCGGGGAGCAGAAACTGATCTGTTTCATCGGCAGCGGTCTCACTTACCATCAAGCAAGTGATGCTCACACATACAAGGGCACACCACCAATTCTTTCTGCTCATTGCACTCTCCTTTCCAAGCCAGAATTGTTTCCAAGCACCTTGCATTCGCCGCTAAGAATTCTGCAGTAATGCAAAGTACACCCGTTGGAAATTATCTCGCAATGGCTACTGTTGAATCAGCAGTGCGAACAGGAGAAACGAGCATGGTTTCACATCAAACAGCAAGCACAATGACGATTCATACCCTCATCGGCCTCGGGCTAGTCATGAGCGGCTGCACCTCGCTCTATCACGTCGCTATGTCAGAATTGGACCGCTGTATACATGACGCGCTTGCGATGCGCCTTCGCGAAGTGCAGGAAAACACAATCGCGGTACGCGATGCACTGAACGATACCTTTGCCATGCTTGAAACAATCGACGGCAATACTCCGAAAGATTCGATTGAAACACTGCAATACCTGATTCATCGTGCGGAACTTGAGACGTGGAATCTGCGACGCCGCGTTGCATCAGTCGACGATATGAAGGGGGAGCAACGACAGACGATCGCGCTCAATGACGCGACCCTGGCCCTCGAACTTCGACATGCCGTGCTTCAATTTCATCGACTCGATGATGAACTCAGCGATGCCCTGCTCGCCCTTAATCAAAAGAGAATCTTGCTTGCAGCAGGCATCGACCCATATGCGGTGCGTTCTCTTCAGCCGACCCCGCTACTCAATCAATCAGACCGAAAGGAGCTAATGGATCGCATTGATGCGGCGGCTGCTCGCACTGACTCGCTTGTTGCGCAGCTTGAATCCGTCGAATGGCTCTTCACAATGCAGGATCGAGCACGAGATCACGCTGCTGCTCAATAGAGTCTGCATCTTGCACCGTCAGCCCTGCCTGCACACGTGCTAGCTGCTGCTCTACAGCGAGTCGATCGGGGAGGGTGTACTCGTGTGTGTCTCCATCGACAATACGAACCATCGTCCACTGCCGATCGTGTTTCTGACGTCCGGCGTAGTACAACGCCGATTCAGTCACCACAGGGCCAGCAACGTCGATCCACTCGCGTTCATCCACAGTCACGGCAACCCCGCTTTCGGTGCGTTGCATCATGGTCCACCGCACCCACGAGGGCTCACTGCGAGCCCCGCCAACAGCCAGTTGCCAATGCCATTCGCGACCATTGAAGCTCACTTGGTCAAACTGAGCCACTTGGGGCCGAGGCCACAGGGTACCACCCAAGGCCCATGCCAAAGCAGATGCCAATGCGACAAACACGGCCACCTTGATCAGCAAACTCCGAACTCCCAGCGCAACCTGACCCATAAGTGAATGATTGTACGCCGAGTCGTACAAATGCGGGACAGCGGAGCAAGAGAGACGCCAGAGGTGCCTGATTCGGCTACGCTGGAGCGTCGGAGTCAAGCGGCTCGTTGCCCATCGCATCCATCAAAGCCGCTTCATCCCAGACTTCGATGCCGAGTTGCCTGGCTTTTTCGAGCTTGGACCCCGCGCTTTCGCCGGAGATCACCAGATCGGTCTTCTTCGAAACTGACCCGGTCACCTTCGCGCCAAGCTGTTCCAGCCGCTCAGTTAACTCCGGCCGTGTGAAATGCTCCAGTGTTCCGGTCAGCACGATTGTCTTGCCGGAAACTGGCGAAGGGCTTTCGACACGTTGCTGAACGTACATCGGACTCGATAGATCAACCCCCACACTCGCCAACCGTTCAAATGTTTCGCGGCCTTGGGGTGAGTTGAGAAACATGTGCAGGCCCGTCGCGGTGATTTCGCCAAAGTCGGGCAATGCGATCAACTCGTCCAACGACGCCTTTCGCAACGCGTCAACGTCGGCAAAATGTCGCGCGAGCGCCTTGGACGCAGACGAACCGATGTGGCGAATGCCAAGGCCCGCCAGCACGCGGTGCAGCCCAAGTGACTCACTGCGTTCGATACCCGCGAGCAGATTGTCTGCTGATTTCTCTCCCATGCGATCCAGCGAAAGCAGTTGCTCCTTGTTCAACGTGAACACATCGGCAAAATGCTTCACAAGCCCTACATCGACGAGTTGATCGACGAGCTTTTCGCCGAGGCCGACGATGTCCATCTGGTCCCGGCCCACAAACCACTTGAACTTCTCGCGAAACTGGGCAGGACATTCCGGGTTGACGCAATACAGCTTTGGACCTTCCTTTTCGATCGGCCCGCCGCATGCATCGCATGTGGTCGGCGGAGTAATCGGGCTGGCGTTGCGCGGCCGCTTGTCGGTCACAACACTGATGACCTGCGGAATGATCTCGCCGGCCTTCTCAATGATGACGGTGTCACCAACACGGATGTCCTTGCGGGTGATCTCATCAATATTGTGCAGCGTCGCGTGTTGGACGGTCGTGCCTGCCAGCAGCACTGGCTCCATAGTGGCGCGGGGCGTGAGTGCGCCGGTCTTGCCCACCTGCCAGTCCACCTTGAGCAGCGTGGTCACACCTTGCTCAGCCGGGTACTTGTACGCGATGCACCATCGTGGTGCTTTGCTGGTTGAGCCGAGCGTGCGTTGCTGCTGGAAGCTGTCCACGCGAACGACCATGCCATCCACGCCATAGCCGAGCTCCGGTCGCTGTTCGCGGAACTGCTCGATCGTTTCGATGACCTCTTGAAAATCCTCGCAGCGTCGCGTGTGTGAACTGACGGGAATGCCGAGCTGTTTGATGCGTTTGAGAAACTCGGAAAAACACGTCACGTCATCCCAGCCGACGATCTCGCCACGTCCATGCGCAACGAAGTTCAATCGCCGCTCGGCAACGACTTGCGTATTGAGACTTTTCAGCGTGCCCGCAGTGGAATTGCGTGCATTGGCGAACAGCGGCTCGCCGTTGGCCTCGCGCTGCGCGTTGATGCGTTCAAACTCAGCGTTGGGCATGAAAATCTCGCCGCGCACTTCGAGCGTGTCCGGCGGATCATGCTGCATGTCAAGTTGCAGCGGTATCGCGCGAATAGTCCGCACCTGCGCGGTGACGTCATCGCCCTTCTCACCATCGCCTCGTGTGATGGCCTGGGTGAGCGAGCCGCGTTCATAACGCAAGCTAATGGCAACACCGTCAATCTTTGGATCGCAAATCCACACCACCGCGTCGTTACCAGCAAAGAGCGAGTCATCGTCGCCTTGTTCCGGCATTTCCAATCGCTTAAGAACACGATCATGCCAGGCATTGAGTTCTTCAACGGAGTACGTATTGTCAATCGACTGCACCGGCACGACGTGCCGGACCGTTGTGAAGCCCTTGACGGGTTCATCGCCGATGCGCTGGGTGGGACTGTTCGGATCGAAATCCTCCGGATGCGCCGCCTCAAGGTCGGCCAGCTCGCGCAAGCGCTCGTCATACTCCCGATCCGACATGAACGGCTGTGCTTCGACGTAGTACGCCCGATTGGCACAGTTGAGCAGATCTCGGAGTTCCTTGATGCGATCATTCATGACTTGTGCATACGCACCATCGCGTGTTGGCGATGGCCCGTTGAAGGCATGTGTAGGTAATTTTCACAACTCCCGCAAACGCACATTGATCGTGGACGAAAAATGCAACACTTTAGATGAGCGAGAAACAATCGACCAGATCAGGGACGCTCAATCACGCAGTTCGACGGTCCAGTACGCGTCGTTGAGAAACGCCTTCCATGTCTGGTACTTGTCGCGGCCAAGGCGGAGCGTGATCGCAGGGTTGCGCTTTGGGCGGACCGGTTGACGCGTCAGACGCATGTTTGCCTGAACAGGTGTCCGGCCACCCTTGCGAGCATTGCACTTGACGCACGCACAGACCAGATTCTCCCACGTATGCGCACCACCCTGCACGCGCGGCACCACATGATCCAACGTCAACTCGCGCGTTGGAAAATGCTTGCCGCAATACTGGCAGCGGCTTGCATCGCGCGCGTACAGATTGCGACGGTTGAGCTTCACCGCGCGACGCGGCAGGCGATCGTAACCAAACAGCCGAATGATCTTTGGAATCGCAAGCTCAATGCGGGCCGTGCGAACCCACACATGGCTGTCCGGCTCGAACTGGCGTTGCAACTCTGCAATCTCAGTCCATGTGGCAAGATCATAATTGCGGTATTGGCCACCCTCCACAGCAATCACTTCCGCCGCCTGCTTGCACAGCAGGACGAAAGCTCGCCTGGCGCTGACGACGCGAACCGCCGTGTACATGCGGTTCAAGACCAGCACCTTATCGTCAAGGACGTGGGTGAGGGCGGTCATAGTGTGAACGATGGTATCCGATGCATCGGCTGCGAGGCAAGGGGCGTGCACATATGCCATGCAGAACGCGTGAAGATGGGGGTTATCGGTACGTCGGCGATGGATTGCCCATGGTTCGCAACCCATGAGCTTTGAACAACCGATCAATGCCGAAAATGCCGCGCGCCTGTGAGCAGGCATGTCACCCCCAACTGCTCACAAAGGTCGAGCGTTTCCTGATCGCGCATGGACCCACCGGGCTGGACGATGCACTGCACGCCCGCGTCAATGAGAGTTTGAGGACCGTCCGGAAACGGGAAAAACGCATCTGACGCCGCGATGATCGGCCGATCGGCTTCACCGCCCTTGTCGCCGGCAAACGCCCGCTCAACTGCCAACTTGCATGCGGTGACGCGATCAACCTGCCCCATTCCGCCGCCGAGCAACTGCCCTCCCCGGCCGATGGCGATAGCGTTGGACTTGAGGTGCTTTGCGATCGTCCAGACAAATGCTGCATCTTCGAGCAACCGATCATCTGGTTTCGGCCCGGCGGAGTGTTGCCACTGCGGAACATCCGGCAGCTTCATGTCGCGCTGTTGTGCAAGCATCCCGCCGGGGATGGACTTGTAATCCAGCTTGCGGTTGCCGCTGTGTTCAATCGACCCGACGGCGAGCAGGCGAACGTTCTTCCATCGCTCGCTCAACAGTGCCGTCGCATCGTCATCAAAGCTCGGCGCGATAATGACTTCGAGGAACTTCTGCCCTTCACACATCGCTCGCGCCGCGGCGGCATCCACCCTCGTGTTCACGGCAAGGATGCCGCCATATGCAGCCAATGGGTCGCCGGCATACGCCCGTTCAAATGCAGCAGTAAGGTCATCCGCAACAGCCGCGCCGCAGGCGTTGGCATGTTTAATGATCGCCGCAGCCGGCTTTCTGTCCGCAACACTGTGCAGCTCCTGAACCAGTTCCAGCGCTGCTGCGCCATCGTTGACATTGTTGTAACTCAGTGGCTTGCCGTGCAGCATCGTCGCGCTGACCACGCTCGGCTCCGGCGAAGCGGGGTTGGAGTACACCGCCGCTTTCTGGTGTGGGTTTTCGCCGTAACGCAGTTCACTGTGCAGCGCGTAACTCAAACGCAACATGCTCGGAAACGCGTCCGGCCGATGCGTTGCCATCCACGCGCTGATTGCCGTGTCGTACTGAGCGGTCCGTGTGAATGCAGCCCCCGCAAGCTCCCGCCGCAGCTCCAACGTGGTCGAGCCGTCGTTTTCGCGCAGCACATTGGCGACATGGTCGTACTGCTCGGGCGAGGTCACGACAGCGACGGATGCGTAGTTCTTTGCCGCCGAGCGCAGCATGGACGGCCCGCCGATGTCGATCTGCTCGATCGCCTCTTCGTCGGTAATGCCGTCCTGAAGGATCGTCCTTTCAAACGGGTAGAGGTTCACGCAGATAAGATCAATCGGCGTGATGCCGTGCTCATTCATCGCCTGCATGTGCGATTCGGAGTCGCGGCGACCGAGCAGCGCGCCGTGGATCGCCGGGTGCAGGGTTTTGACGCGACCGTCCATCATTTCCGGGAAGCCGGTGACTTGGTCGATGGCAATGACGTCCACCCCTGCATCTCGCAAAGCCTCAGCGGTGCCACCCGTTGAAATGATTTCCACGCCAAAGCTTTGCAACGCCGAGGCAAATGGAATCAAGTCAGTCTTCTCGCTGACCGAGATCAGGGCTCGACGTACAGGAACAGGTGCATGCATGGACGAGGCAATCAATTGCGAGCAACGAGGCGGACGATACGACCGTCATCTCCGATCGCGAATAGCTCACTGCCTTCGAGATCGTTGGAAATGATGCGTTTGGCCTGTCGAAGCTCGTGCTGAGCAATGATGCCTCCGCGACGGGCATCGAGAATCGAAATCACACGATCAGATGAATTCCAAACGAACAGGCGATTGCCGCGCTGGCTGATGACATTACCTCGTACGTCAGCTTTCCAGAGCTTCTCGCCGCCGGGCGCGTTCATGGGCAGAGCATTGAAACAGATGAGACCTTCGGTTGGAACCTGCTGGAACAATCGCTCGCCGATCAGCACTGGAGAGTCGCGAAGTTCGCTGGCGGTGAGATACCGCCAGATGTTGCGACCGTTGTACAGGTTGTACGCCCAGATGTGCTGGTCAAGACCTGCAACGTAGACCGCCCCATTGCCAGCTGCCGGTCGTGCGGCAACATTGGCCAACAGTCGTTTATCCCACACCAAGCTTGCCGTTGCTGTGTTGTGAACAGTTACACGTCCGTCATTGCCCACGGTCACGACGTATTCTGGATTGTCAGTCACAATCAACGGTTGGATGTTGATCGATTGGGAAACTTGGTAAGCCCGCCACTGAAATGCCACTGGATAGGAGTGCCAGATCAGTTGCCCATTTCGTCCACCATAGATCAGGAACTGCCCGTGTCGCACAGGCGGCGTGTTCGCGATCTTCTCAAGCCGCTGTAGAGCCACCTGCGACCCTGTATCACGATCCAGCACGATCAATCGCCCGCCTGAGGTGAGATACACTCGGTCATCGATGGCGTTCACTGCAATAATTTCCTGCACTGGCTCAGCCACCGGGATCCGCCAGATTCGACGGCCGCTGTTGCGCTCTATACGAGTAAGGAAGTTCCGTCGATCTAAGGCATAGACCGAGTTGCCCGCGACGTGCAGCAGCTTGATGTCTTGGCCCGCATCGGACGACTGCCAATCAACCTGGTAACCCAATTCCCGACCGGCCAATGGCCCGACGACGTAGCGGCGTTCCACCTCACGAACAGCATCCGACGCCCGATCTGGCGAACGTTCAGCCGTCGTTTGCCGCTGTTGAGTCTCGGCGGTGGCGTAGTTACTGTTGGTCGCAGCGCAGCCCAGCCACGGCACGATGACGAACAGTGCGCCGACGAACATGCACGAAAGGTTGCGGCGAGCGGTGGCGATGACGATTGACATGCGACGATCCCTTCTCCGGGAGAATGACCTCAAAAAACGCGTATGGCTCGACTTTGCGGCACAAATGCTCAGCAAACCAAACCAGCCAGTATCCAGCGTCGATGCGCGATCGTCAAGGCAGAAACGCGCGACGATGGCCACCGCCCCCTTGCTCCATACGGCTGATCACGCAAGACTGATGCTGTGTTTACAGGAATCATTCAACATCTGGGATGTGTTTTGTCGCTCGAACGGGCCTCTGATGCTGCACGTTTAACTGTGGATGCAGCCCAATGGGCCCACCACGCCGCACACGGTGAGTCAATCGCCGTGAATGGCTGTTGCCTTACTATTGCCGATGATGCCCCTGTAAAGGGGCAGCTCCGGTTCGACATCATCACCCAGACATTGTCGACCACAGCTCTGGGCCGGCTTCGTGTCGGAGATGCGGTAAATCTTGAGCATGCCGTTACGCCGGAGAGTCTACTCGGTGGCCACATCGTCCAAGGCCACGTGGACGGTGTCGGACGGGTTGCGCGCGTGAGTGCGTCCCCCGGGGAGACCCGAGTGCGCATTGACCCGCCACACGAACTACGCGAAGCCATTGTCGAAAAGGGATCGATTGCCATCGACGGCGTTTCGTTGACCGTTGCAAAGATTGGTGATGGATGGTTCGAGGTCGGGTTGATTCCGACCACGCTGCAAGAGACTACTCTCGGAAGCATTGTGGAAGGAAAGGTGGTCAATCTGGAAACCGATTACATCGCCAAGACAGTCATCCACTGGATGAAGTGTCGACGCTGAGGCACTCAACAGCAGTGCTCATCGCTTGCCAATGAACAGACGATCTGTCTCGCTCTTGAGTGTCGGCGGCGTCGGCTTGGTGACGCTCATGCAAATCAGCGTCAAATCATCAACCTGGTGCAATGAGCCAAGCTGCTCATCGAGTCGAGTGCGGATGTGATTAATGATTTTGGTTGGATCACGCATATCAGCGAGTTGCTCGAATTCCTCTCGGTAACGCGTGGTGGGCAACCGTCGTTCGTATACATCCGACGTTGCATTGGGAAATGCCTGCTCAAATCCATCGCTGTATAGCAACAGGCGATCGCCGACAGCAAGATCAAGCTCGATCTGATCGTAGGTTTCGTCTCCAAACACACCCAACAGACCACCATTGGTCTCGAGCAACTGTTCGCTTCCATCCTTGCGTAGCAACAGCGGCGGCGGATGGCCAGCCCCAGCCAGTGTGAAGTGGTGTGTGCGGCAATTGATCACCGAGTAAATGCCTGTTGCAAAGCGCGTAGTCTGGCCTTGACGTAACAACATCTCACTGTTGAGTCTAGCCAGGACCTGTGAAGGCGGCACAATGCGCATCTGGCCCTTGCTGGTTTCGGTAAGTCGAAGTGACCGGCTAATGATCATTGTCATCAACGCCGCCGGAACCCCGTGGCCAACTGCGTCGGCAATGAACACTCCGATGTGATCTTCGTCAAGTTGTACAATGTCATAAAAATCACCTGACACATAGTTGGCAGGACGCCACATCGCCGCAAACGTGACGCCATGTAGCGTCGGCACGGTTCGTGGCAACATCTCTCGTTGCACCATTGCAGCGAGTTGCAAATCCTCGTGCATACGAGCGATTTCACCTTCCAAGCCCCCATGAAAGCGATGGGCGATGTTCAGTTCCTGCGTCAGCTGGCGAACGTTACTTTGTCTGTGCAACAGACCAAGCGCGATTCCACAGAGTACCACCCCATCACAATCTGGTAGCAACATAAGTGCGCCGGCATATTGGATTGTCGTGTGTATTTCCAGCGACGGATTGATCACACCGATCATAGCGACATTGGCCTGCTCTATTGCTGATATTGCGGAGGCG
Organism: Phycisphaeraceae bacterium; assembly: GCA_003562195.1. Taxonomy (GTDB): domain Bacteria; phylum Planctomycetota; class Phycisphaerae; order Phycisphaerales; family SM1A02; genus PWVT01. The sequence goes on from PWVT01000189.1 coordinate 11,288, forward strand.
ATAGACTTGCGCTCGATCAGTGTCTCACACGTAACGATGACCAAGTCTGTGCGTTTGAGCGTTTCAACCGTGAGGTCCTTGAGATGGGCGTGCGAAATGTTCGGGCGCCGTTCGCCGGGCCAATGGTTTTTGATGTGCTGATCCACCGTGTCCGCCAGTGGCTGAACTTCATCAAGTGCAGCGATGATAACGGTCCAACGGCTCATCTCTATGGCTCGCGTGTGTCGCATGTGGCCACCTCCACCGGCAAGGAGAACCGCCCCGTGCCGAGAGGCGTCTGCCAAGTCATCGACTCACTGTACGAGCGCCTTGAGCCCTTCCAGGTCCATCTCGATACGATCTTCCGGTTGTACACCGAGCCGGTCAATCGACCCCGCCTCTAATTCAATGGCAAACTGAGCCGGTGTACGGCTGCTGTAAAGCTTGAGCCGGCTCTCATACTGCGTTAGCGTTTCATCATCGCGCTGGAGCGGCTCGGCTTTCATCTCATGCATCGCTGTCACGATGCCTCGACCATCAAGGAAAATCACGTCCATGTCAATGAGACAGTTCTTCATCCAGAATCGTCGCACCTGCATGTCCGGAAACACGAACAACATACCGCCCTGGTCCGGAAATGATTCACGCCACGCCATCCCTTCAGAAATCTGATCCTCCGTGAGCGCTAACTCCATCGTGAACTTCTCACCAGCGATCCGTACCACGTTGACATCATCGCGGCATCCCGGCGTTGCAATAAGGGTGATGGCGAGCACAGCCAAGCACACCACGTGCATAAGCCGGCCATGTTTCACGAACCGATGAGCCATTGGTGATGCTCCTGAGAAAAGACGATCGGCGCTCGGTCAAGCGTATTCACGTCAAAGCCATCGCGGAAGTCCGCTGCGGTTCTATCTCGTAAAGGTCCGACAAATCCGCACCACGATGCAAGCAAACCGATGACCCTCTCCGGCGGCACGCCTGCTTCTCGATAGGTGCTGAGTTTCGTGTCACCATGTCGCTTCGCGAGTTTACGGCCATCTGGACCGACAACGAGGGGAATATGCCACCAGCGCGGCTCAGGCAGCCCCAAGGCGCGATAGATCAGGACTTGGCGCGAAGCGGAATCCAGTAGGTCATTGCCTCGTACGACATCCGTGACCCCTTGTCTGGCGTCATCGACAACCACCGCAAGTTGATACGCCGGTCCGCCGCGTCGAGTCCAGATCACGAAGTCACCGACATCCTCAAAGGGACACTGTTCAACAGGTCCAAGCACCTCATCCCTAATCATCATCCGCTGCTCAGGGACGACAAGCCGATAGTTGGTGTCCTCGCGGCCGAACGTGAATCGGGCCGGCTCGTTCGGCCGTAGATGTACCGGAAATCGAACCTCGCGGCCGAGTGTTGCATCGTTGTGTACTGGCGGCGACGCTGCAGCTTCAACTTCCTTGCGTGTCAGATCACATTGGTAGGTCAACCCTTGCCGTGCTATCTCATGCATAGCCATGCGATACGGGGAGATATCCGCGGATTGTACAAGCACCTCGTCGTCGTACTCCAGACCAAGCCAGGCCAGTATGCCCAACGCATCACGCGCGGCGTCGGGCCTGTTGCGTGGCCCATCCAGATCCTCGATGCGCATCACAAGCTTCCACCCTCCCTGCCGAGCCAAAGCCCAGTTGATGAGAAATGTACGGGCATTGCCCAGATGTAGTGCCCCGGTGGGCGAGGGTGCGAGTCTGGAAACACAAGCAGCGGTCATGACGATCCAAGAGTAAGGGGTGACCAACACGCACAAACACATTCGGAATGCTGAATACTACCGCATGCACCTCCCCGGTTGAGGATTGGTGATACGATGGTCAACTGGCACAGGCCGCCAAGGGCCGCGACAGCGCAGGAGATTGCCCAGCATGGAGAAGCTCTCACAAGATATCATCGAACAGAAGCTAGAGGAGTTTCCCGACTGGTCGCTCAGTGGTGATTCCATTCAGCGAACCATGAGTTTTGAGAATTTCAACGGGGCTATGGAATTCGTTAACCGGATTGCACAACTTGCCGAAGCCCAGCAGCACCATCCGGACATTATGGTCCGTTACAACAAGGTGACGTTAACACTGAGCACCCATGATGCGGGCGGCTTGACCGAGCGCGACTTCGAGTTCGCTCGCGAAACCGACGCCTACTCTGCCGCCCAGTAGCCCAAAAAACAGGGTTCACGCCATTGTCTTGCGGACCAAGTCGGCCCGCGCTTCACGGAGTTGGTCAGCGTTGAGGTCATCGCCAGCATGTAGTTGAAGGTGAGCCGGCTGGACCTGAAGAAAAAGCTGATTGACGGCCTTGAGCGGCACATCATCAAGTCGCTGCATCAGCACACCAAGTCGCACACGGCTGAGCAGTTTCATCGCCTCTTCCAATCCGAGCAGACGCGCGTTGCGAAGGATCGCCAAAGCCCGATGAGTACGATCATCAAGGAGCGGCTCGCTGCGCTTGGCGAGAATGCTTCTGGCTTCTTGCTCATAGGCAATGATCTGAGGGATGATGTTCTGCTCAAACTCATCGAGCAAGTCAACTTCAGTGCGACCGAGTGTGACTTGATTGGAAATCTGATAGAAATCACCCGCCGATTCGGTCCCCTCGCCGTAGTATCCGCGCACTGCCAAGTGCAGATCACGAGCAGCACGCCGGACGCGCTCGATCTCATTGGTGATTTTCAATGCCGGAAGATGAAGCATCACGGAGAAACGCACCCCGGTGCCAACATTCGTCGGGCATGCCGTGAGATAGCCCCATCGGGGACTGAACGCGTAATCCACTCGCGATTCCACTGCATCATCGACTGTATTGATGCGCTCTAACGCTCCACCAAGTTCCAGACCGGGGGCAAGTACCTGCATGCGCAAGTGATCTTCTTCGTTGACCATCACTGACAACGTCTCATCCTCAGAAATGGCAACGGCACGACGTGTTTTGCTCTCGTCCAGGTTTCTGGAAATCAAATGCCGCTCGACGAGCAATCGACGATCGCGAGTCGTCGAGTTGTTGAGATCCACCCACATCATTTGGCAATCGCCATTGTCGTCGTTGTTTCCCATCGCAAGCAGCACTTCACGTGCAGTCCGCATCACTTCGTTGCATTGTGTTTCCGAAGCACGGTTGACGAACGGAAAGCCCGCGATATTTCTTGCCAAGCGCACGCGACAACTCATCACCACGTCGCTATGTGGTGCCGGTTCGTTATCCCAAGTCGATTCCGGTATCAGTTCCATATTGAGTGTTCTTCACGAGCGGCGGGATTCATCAGACGAATCCCCAGACCCGTCTCCGTCGTTCACTTCCATCATGTTCAGCATGTCACGCAGCTTGGCTGCACGCTCGTACTGCTCCGCATCCACCGCTGCATCGAGCTGTTTGATCAACCGCTGGCGCTCGAGTTGACGGTCGAGACTCTTGCCCGCTCGTCGAGGCGACTTGCCGACATGATGTGTCGCCCCTCCCTGCGTGCGTTGGATCAGGATGCTCAATTGTTCAGCAAATGCTTCGTAACACTCGGCGCAGCCAAGAATGCCGCTCTGGCGAAACTGTGCGAACGTCATTCCGCAACCATCACACACCTTGCGGGAACTCCGTTGAGTTCCCTTCTTCCCCGTACCGCCCTGTGTCGCATCGGCCGGAGAGACCACGAACTGTGTGAGCAGTTGATTGATCGGCTGATGTCCAGGCATGGCAATCCCCGACTCTGCTGCGTGGTCTTCGCACAGATGCACCTCGTTCTTCTGACCGTTTTTCACAGTCACTTCATGAACGACAGCCGGCTTGTTGCACAGATCGCATTTCATGGACGAATCAACTTCAGTCACTATATGCTGCAGCTGCTTCTGATGCCACGGGAAAGAGAACAACCTGCCCTATTGACCCGTGATGTGGCGTAGGGCAACAAGCTGCTCAAGGAGTGTCGGCATGGCATTAAGCGGCTGCATTGTCGCAGCGTCCGATCGGGCCGTTGCCGGGTCTGGATGACACTCCATGAACACCGCGTGAACGCCGGCTGCGACTGCAGCTTTCGCCAGGAGTGCGGCCCGCTCTGGCCGACCGGCGGTGAAACCGTCTCCACCACCCGGCAGTTGGGTGGAATGCGTCACATCAAAACAGACAGGCGGCCCAAGTTCCATGAGATCTCCTATGCCGATGAAGTCGTTGACGAGTCGGTGGTACCCAAAAAAAGTGCCACGCTCAGTCAGCATCATCTGCACACAGCCGCCTTCTTGAAGTTTGCCAACAACATGCCTCATCTCCGACGGAGCCATGAACTGTCCCTTCTTGGCATTCACCGGCTTGCCCGTTGCGGCGCACGCGATCAGCAAGTCAGTCTGGCGCACGAGAAACGCTGGAACTTGCAACATGTCCGCCACGGCGGCGACGGTTTCGGCCTGTGGCGGCTCGTGCACATCAGTGGTTACCGGAACATCAAACTGCTGTTTGATGCGATCAAGTTCCTGCACGCCTTCGTACAAACCGGGGCCGCGCGAAGACCGGTAACTCGACCGGTTGGCTTTGTCGAAACTGGCCTTAAAGATAAATTTGACCCCAAGCGCGTCGCACATATCGCGCAGCGTGCCAGCAATACGGTCATTCGTTTGAGCGTCTTCCAGCACACATGGTCCGGCGATCAGGAGCAGCGGATGGCCTGGACCGACAGAGATACGATCTATCGTGCACGTGTTTTGCATTTGCTAGAAGGTACCGAATTTTGACGATTATGCTGATCACGCCCGCACAGGTTGCCAAATCAGGGCAACATTTGATGTGGATTTGACCGATACACCCTCGTCGGCAGGCCGTTCGTTGTGCAACCTGTTAGGCACAGATTGCGAAGTTAACTATGCGCAGCAAGCATAGGATTGAGATGCGTATCAGGAGTCGCCATGCCCCGCATGCCCAAAGAACCAGAAGCGTTCGGCGAGGAGGTCGCGAAAATCCTGCGCCGTAATTTTCCCGGCCGGGAGGTAGAGTTGGCTGGTCCGATGGATCTGGTGCTCAATAACAAGCATCTTGGGCTTGAAAATCTCTACCGTATGGTCATGTGCGATCCTGACCGCGGTGTTGAGATCGTAGAGAATTATCTTGAACGTTTGGTTGAAAGCGACACGGTTGGCTCGACGCCGCTTCCGCTGTCTATCGCAAAACCCCGCATCATGCCGCGTATTCAACCGGAGTCTATCTTCAATCATCTTGATCGCGAGCAGGTGGCGCATATTCCGTTTGTCAACGGCACGGTCATCGTCTTCGTGCTTGATATGCCGAACTCGACCGTCAGTATCACCGTTGAACAGGTACTCCGTTGGGGCCTGCAACCTGAAGACCTCGATGAAATTGCGCGGGAAAACCTCGCGCGCTACACCCCCGACCTTGACATCCAACTCGTCGATTCCACTGAAGGCGGCCGTGCAGCAATTGTCGCTGCACAAGACGGATACGACGCTGCGAGACTGCTGCTTGGTTCGCTGCACGAGCGACTGGCGCCGGAGCTGGATGGCGACTTCTACGTGGCTACCCCCGCACGTGATATGTTCCTTGCCATGTCCTACGCCCCCAATGAATTCGTTGACCGACTCTACAAGCGCATCCAACTCGATTTCAAGCGACTGCCGTACCCGATTACCAACTCGTTGTTCGTCGTGACTCGCGATGGGGTTGCTGGCACAGCTGAAGCCGCGTAAACCGTTCTGCATCGAAAAACGAGGGCGACACTTCACGCGTACGAAGCCGGTGTTTGCCATGGCGCAACGCTGTGAGCGTGTTGATACAGATTCGTCGATGAACCATAGGCGACGTATGATCGTTGTCACGTCGGCCTTGTACGTGACCAACTGACTGGACGACTCATGCTATTGCTGATCGACAACTATGACTCGTTCACCTACAACCTCGTGCAGGGCATCGGTTCACTTGATGACACACTGAAGGTTCATGTCGCGCGAAATGATGCTATTTCCGTCGAACAGGCCGCAGCTCTGAACCCGACACATCTGCTCATCAGCCCCGGTCCGTGTACACCGAAGGAATCGGGCATATCTGGTGATCTCATCGAGCATTTCCGTGGTGTCATCCCCATTCTGGGCGTGTGTCTCGGCCATCAGACGATCGCCGAACGGCACGGTATGAATGTTATTCGCCACAGCGTATTGATGCACGGCAAGACTTCGCGGATCCATCACGACGGGCGCGGCATCTTCGCCGATCTCCCGAACCCGTTTACCGCCACACGATATCACTCATTAATCGTCGAACGTGCCAGTTTCACCGGTGACTTTGAAATCAGCGCGTGGACTGACCAGGGCGAAATCATGGGACTTCGCTGGACCGGCCATGGTGCCGAAAAAGTGCCGATGGAGGGAGTACAGTTTCACCCGGAGAGCTTCCTCACAACCGATGGACCGCACCTTCTCGCGAACTTCCTCGGATTGCCTCGCCCGACAAACGCCCGCAACGAGTTTTCCAACGAGACGCTATCATCTTCACCGTGAATGTTTCCGCACCAACTCCGAAGTCCCAATACCTCGTTCGAGGCGTGCTCGAATCGCTCGCCGAAGACAAGCTTGTCCTGAACATTCCCGGCACCGACTATCGCCTCACGCTCGTGCCGGCTGTTCCGGCTTCCGCCATCACGACGCCGGTTGGCCGACGTATCAAGGGGACGATCCATGCAAACGCGCTTCGTATCCATGCTGCGGCAGGCGGCGGGCGTTTCATTGAACCGGTGTACGGAACACCGCGCATCGTCGCAGGCAAGGTGCTTGAAATCGATGAAGCCAATCGGCAGTTGGTCGTTGATGTAGCCGTGCCTATGACCATCACCACGCTGCCGGAACAACGTTTCGACATCTTTACCGTTGGGTCAATGGTGAACTTCTACGTCAACAGCGGGGCGACGTTTACACCAAGTCTCTGAGCCGCACCTCAGGCAGAATACGCAGACCTCAATATCCACCCGAGTTGTATCCGGTGTCGTAGGGCGCTCCGGAGTCTTCAACTACGGCACCTTCAATGCGACGCAGGCCGTGAATCATTTCCATGAATGGTTCTCGATTGTGCGAGATCGTTTTCTCATCGCCAGCAAAACGAATGAAGATTCGACCAGCTGGCGCATCGACGATCGCCGCGAGAAACAGTTGGTCCTTGGTGTACCATGCAGCGCCCATCTGCATCCATTCACCTTCAAGTTCGACAAATGTCACTGGCATCTCGTCGACTTCAAATTCGTCAACCTTCGGCTCTACTTCATACCCATCTGCTGAGCGGAATTGGTTCTTCCAGCGATCGATGTTCTCCCGGACCGACCCACCCATGCCTTCGCCGAAGAAATAAACGTTGAGTTGAGCTGCCTTTGCGCCTTGCACATTACTGGGAGCTGGAACTGAGTAGTTGGTAGTGATCATCGGGTTTCGTGGCGGCTGCCACTGCCACGATGCTGGCTTTGGTGCCTGCAATCCAAGGAACTCAGCAACTGTCGGATCGCTTGGCGGCTCTTGCGACTGCTGCGCGCGGTCTTGCTGCTGGCCTGATGCTGACCCCGGCGCGCTGCCAAAGCCGTGATGGTGATCGTGCGGCATGTTGCCCGAAGAAGGCGCTGAACTGGTCGCCGGTGGCTCCGGCGGGGCCGACGGGCCGGTCTGATCACACGCGACCAACGCTATCGGGAGTATCGACACAAGCGAAATGGCAACACACTTCATCAAAACTACCTCCGAACACTGAATGCATCTGAGAGAAACACAATTGATCTATTCATCCTAGCCCATTGCTTCAATCTGTGGGAAACTTTCACAGTGACCAAATCGCTATACATCCACAATGCACAAATCTGGACGGGAACCGGCGTCAACGCCAAGTCCCTGCTGCTGCACAATGGCCGTGTTGCAGCGCTCGATGCCCCACCTCCAACACGACCCGAACACACCATTGATGCTCGTGGCGCAACCGTCACGCCTGGGCTGATCGATGCTCATGTCCACCTGCTCATGGCCGGCAAGTCACTCGCCCAACTTGATCTCAGAAACGTCCGTAGCCGAGCAGAGTTTGAAGCCGCCATCGCCGCGCGGCATGCAGAACTTCCTGCCGGCCAGTGGTTGCTTGCACACGGATGGTCCAGTGAGAACTGGCATGACACGGAAGATCGCATCGACAAGACATGGTTGGATGCTGCTGGTACTCGGCCAGTCGTCGCGTATCGCATGGACCTGCATGTTGCATTGGTCAATGAAACCGTACTCGAGCTTTGCGACTGCTCCACTGATCCGCCAGGTGGCCACATTGATCGCGATGCTGACGGCCAGCCCACAGGAGTCATGATTGAGGCCGCTGCATGGCAGCTCATCAACCCGCTCGTCCCCGAACTGGACGTGACCGCGCGCCAGCAGTGTCTCCTCGCCGCGCAGCAACACGCGCATGCACTCGGGATCACAAGCGTTGGATCCATGGAATACCTGCACGATGTACACGATGTGTTTCTACCAAGACGAAATGAATTGACCTTACGTTGCCGCATTACATTGCTTGACCGTGATTGGCCCATGGACTTTCGCATTGGGCGGGAGATCAAAGCGTGTGACTTTCTCAGCGTGATCGGTTTCAAGACGTTTCTCGATGGTACTCTTGGATCGCGCACGGCACGGTTACTTGCCGATTACAGCGACGATCCTGGCAATCGCGGCATGTTCGTGGAACTTGCAGCGCGAGGTCACCTTCGTGATTGGGCGCACGCCGTGGCTGAAGCGGGCTATTCGCCATCCATGCATGCCATTGGCGACGAGGCCGTGCGGGCAGCCCTTGATGTGATTGAAGATATCGACCCTGCCTGCCGGCCACGTATCGAACACGCTCAGCAGATCGACCTCGCCGACATTTCGCGATTCACCGGGGTGATCGCCAGTATGCAACCGCTTCACCGAGCTGATGATGGGCGCTATGCGCGAGCGCGTCTCGGTGATGAGCGCCTGGCCGGTACGTTCGCCTTTCGATCGCTGCAAGATACCGGGGCAATCCTTGCATTCGGCTCTGATTGGCCCGTGGTCACATGTGATCCAATCGCTGGAATCCGAGCAGCGGTCACTGGACGAACGCTGGACAACAAGCCATTTCAGACCCACGAGAACCTTACCGTAGAAGAATCCCTGCTCGCGTACACCGTCGGGGCGGCCCATACATTGCAACTGGACGAAGCCGGAACACTCACACCTGGCAAGCTTGGCGATGTCGTTCTGTTTGACGGCGATCCCTTTACCGCTGACTGGGCCACCGCCCCCCCACGTATTACCTGCACGATTGTCAATGGCGAGGTGGTCTTTGAGCGACCCAAGACCGCCGTCACATAGTCGATGTACGCCATGTTGCCATCAACGATTGATAAGGACATCTGGCTCATCACAGCATCAGCGCGCGGCGCCCTGTGACCGAGCTTACACTGGTCGCCATGAGCAATACACCATCAATGCCATTTCGCATCGGGCATGGTTACGACCTGCACCGGCTGGAGCCGATCGCACCGAACGGGCCGGGTCGCCCGCTGGTGATTGCCGGCGTGACGCTGGAGCATCCGATGGGTCCGGTCAGCCACAGCGATGGCGATGTGGCGTACCACGCTGTGACGGACGCAGTGCTGGGCGCGCTTGGCGAGGGGGATATCGGCCAACTCTTTCCAGATGATGATCCACGGTGGGATGGGGCGGATTCAGCAGTCTTCATCCGCGAGGCGGCCCAGCACATGACCGAACGGGGCTTCATCGTGGGAAATCTGGATGTCACGATCATCTGCGAGCGCCCCAAGCTCAGTGGGAAAAAAACGGTCATGATCGCGAACATCGCGAGGTTGCTCAATTGCGAGGTGTCTCGGGTAAACCTCAAGGGTAAAACTCATGAGAAAGTCGATGCCGTAGGCGAAGGCAGGGCTGTGGAGGCCCATGTTGTGGTGCTGCTGGAGCGGGTATGAGATGACTGACCGAAAATCCGGAGGGTCTTGCCGGAACCGGCGTGATGCGGTAGCGTAGGATACTTATGCCCCTTGATGCGAGGCATTTGAGGCGTTAAAGAATCAACGCAGGAGAGGACTCCCCTCATGATGGCCAAGATGTTCTACACAATCGAAGAGGTCGCCGAGAAACTCGGCAAGAGCGAGGACGAGATCAAGGAGATGGCCAAGTCCGGCCAGATTCAGGAGTTTCGTGATCGCGACAAGCTGATGTTCAAGGTGGATCAGATCGATCTGCTCGCAGGTGACGGTGATGACGATGACGATCACGACGGCCCTCTGAGTTTGGAAGACAGCCGCGGCGGCTCGGGCATCGACCTGGCTGACTCGGACCTTGGCATGTCTGATTCGCGCGAAGGCACCGGCATTTCCGTGTTCGACACCGACCATGGCGGTGATGATGATGAGGAATCTGATCAGACGCACGTCGGCGACACCGTCGATGATGAGCTTAGCTTGGAATCCGTCGGCTCAGGCAGTGGCCTGCTCGACCTTACCCGCGAATCTGACGACACCGCACTCGGCGCAGAACTGCTTGAAGACGCCTATTCGGCTGACGATGACAACATTGAGATTCCTGCAAATGCCTCCGGGCTGTTTGAAGCGGCCGGAGAGTCGGAATCAGCAGAGGCGTTTTCTTCCGGCCCCAGCGGTGGTGCTACTTCTGTTCCGATGATTGTGGAAAGCTACGATGGTGCTGGATCCGGCCTGACGGTCGGCATGCTGGCCGGCGCCATGGCAGCTATGGTTCTTGTCGCAATCGTTGTTGTTGTTGGATTCAATAACGCCACACCTGCACCGGCCATGACCATCGCCCCGAATATCTGGATGTGGGTCGGCGGATTGGCCGGCGTCACCGTGCTGCTCGGTGCGGTTGGTTGGTTCATCGGTCGCGCATCAGAGTAAGCCGCACACGGCACGAGCGTTTCGTTTGCACGAATCTCTATGCTGCTTTCCCCTTATGGCCTGCGCGAATGGTTGACCATCACGGTCCTTGCTGTGCTACTTGGTGGTATCGCGGCATGGTTTGGCCTGTGGTGGCTCACGGGCATCGTATTGATCCTGTGGCTGGCAGGCGTGGCGTTTTTTCGTGATCCCGTACGCCGCATCCCGGAGGACCTCGAACCCGGCACGATGCTCAGCCCAGCCGACGGCGTGGTGAAGTCAGTCCTGACTGTCGATCATCACGAGGTTACGGGTGGTCCGGCGATGGTCATTCGCATCTTTCTTTCCGTGCTCAATGTTCACATCAATCGCTCGCCGATTGATGGCGAGGTCGCTGAGATCACATACAGGCCTGGGAAGTTCCTGGACGCCCGCAAAGAAGAATCCGCCAAAGTGAATGAATCCAACCTCGTGGTGCTACGCATGGACAGCGGTGACTTGGTCGGTGTGCGACAGATTTCCGGCGCGATCGCCAGGCGGATCGTTTGCCCATTACAGATTGGTGACCGACTCTCCCGGGGGCAGCGGTACGGAATGATCAAATTTGGATCCACGACCGAGTTGATTCTCCCGCGGCCGCACGAGACGAATATTCGCGTCAAACCGGGCCAGTCCGTGCGGGCTGGAGTGCACGTGCTCGCGGTGCTCCCACAGGACTGAAACGCATAAGAAATCCGCCGGACCGGAGAGATGGGCATCGGCGGATCAAGGAGACGATCAGTGCATTGGCCAGACACTCAAGCTGAGCAGTCGTGTCAGTAGCGATAATTCGGTGAGTGGTAATGCTGCATGCGGGCCTTGTCACGTTCGTTGCCAACAATGTACCCACCAACAGCCCCGATGCCGGCTCCAATAGCAGCACCTTCGGCCGTACGGCGACCCTGATTGTGACCGATGACTGCCCCGCCAATGGCACCTAGTCCTGCGCCGAGCAATGATCCGCCCACGGCGTCGTTTGTGGCACAGCCGCTGGAAGAGCCCAACATGCTCATGCCAAGAATCGCCGCAGTCGCGCTTGTCAAAAGCCGATGCCGAAGAGAGGTATGTTTTGTCATTGTCGTTACTCCAATTTCGCCAAGAATCAAGTCATCGCACCCGGCCATCACTAGAGAGACGCATCAGCCAACGAGACATTCCAATCGAATTGGATTTTTCCGCGCTCATATCAGTAAAAAGCACGAAGGGCAGAACGACCGTGTAGGATTAGCACACTACCATTTGACACGTACTCTCAATACGAGTCAGTCGACGCGTTGAAACCGGCAGAATCGAAGAATCATGGCCATCAAGACTACCATTGCCCGCCATTACGCTTGGCGAAATCTCATTTTCGCAGCAGTTTGCCTTATACTTGGCCTGTGGGGCGTGTACGACTACGTATATGCCATTCCCGAACAGTCGCGAAACTTCGAACGCGGTCAGATCTGCAGATTGGTGAAGGAGTCGCTTGAGCCGGGCGGTTGGCGAGAATCCTCTGGTGCAGCGCGTGAGGCCGTCGCCGGTGAGATCGACCGGATCCTCAAGGAGCACATGGACCCCGAGGTCCTCGCCGGAATGGATCCGGAGACATTGCGCACCGCTGATGAGGCCACCCTGCGGGCCCACGCCGAGGAGTTTATGCGTGCAATTGATGCCATTAAAGAACGTAATGAGGAACAATGGCTCACCGCACTGATTCTCTTTGACCAGGCACTGCGAGCTGGAGAACCAGCCGTGTACCCGCTCACTGGCGTTCATCTGTTGGCCCATGATGTGGCGGAACAGGGCATGGATGCCGTGGCGAGCGTGAGCCAGCCAAGCACCTACGATCGGCCGACGCAATGGCTGTTCATCCTCTGCCTGCCATTCGTACCTTGGGCCTTATGGGTGTATTTCCGGACCAAAGCCCGTGTCTACCAACTGGATGATGACGGCACGCTTCATCTGCCCGGAGACGGAACGTGGAGTCAAGATGAAGTCGCCGAGATCAACATGGACCGCTGGATGAGCAAATCCGTCGCTGAAGTCGTCCATTCCGATGGCAGACGGGTCGAACTGGATGATTACAAGCACAAGGACCTTCACTTGATCGTCGGTGCGATTGCTTCTCGGTTGTACCCCGAACAATGGACCGACGAGGCAAAGCCGGTCAACCGCAACTCCGACAATTCTGTGGGTAATAGCACCAAACCTGAAGCCACTTAAGCCCCGGCACCACACTCTGCAATCGCAGTGAAATTTTGTACCGGATTGTTGCGCAGTAAGGTATCATGAAAGAATCCGGTCCAGTTTCCCAACTGGATTACTGGAGACTTTCACATGAGCATTGCCACACCTGTTGCTGAACCTGATGCTCGCGCCATGTGGTCTGCCGACGGCACGGCCGGGCGGCTTCGTGATTCAAACCTGACGGACACGGATCGAAACTTCGCTCTGGCGATTCATCTATCCCCCTTTTCTTACATTGTTGTTGGCCCGTTAGCTCTGATTTTCCCGCTGATTCTGTGGTTGGTACGCAAGGACGAATCTGTTTTCAGCGACGATCATGGTCGAGAAGCAGTTAATTTTGGAATCAGTTTTATTCTGTGGAACATCGTGCTCGCACTGACAATTGTGGGCATTATTCTCCTTCCTGTCTTGTGGGTCGTCGGGTTCGTGAACCTCATACGTGGGGCCATGGCTGCTGGCCGCGGAGAATATTTCCGCTACCCAGTGACGATTCGGTTCTTGTAATAACCGGCATTCTCACGCACAATGTGGCACATGGAAGACACCAGCGCCTCACCGTCACCGTCTCAGACCGGACCAACTTCAGAAGAACGCACCATGGGGATGCTCGCGCACCTCACCGCGCTCGCGGGATTTCTGATTCCCTTCGGCAATATTGTCGGCCCTCTGATTGTCTGGCTGCTCAAGAAAGACTCGTCGCCGTTCGTGGATGATCAGGGCAAGGAGTCCTTGAACTTCCAGATCACGGTGATGATCCTCGCCATCGTCTGCTCTATCCTCATCATCATCATCATCGGCATCTTCCTGCTGATGTTGCTGGGACTGGTCTCGCTGATTCTGATCATTGTTGCGACCGTCAAGGCCAGTAACGGCGAACGGTATCGATATCCCTTCGCGCTGCGGCTGATCAAGTAAACATCAACCGGAGGACGACCTGACGCAGCGGCTTGTCCACGGCTACACTTTGCCCGTGTCCCTTCTTACCGCACGCCAACTCGTCAAGAGCTACTCCGGTCGCCGCGTCGTTGATGAAGTCAGCTTCGAGATCGACGCTGGCGAAACTGTCGGTCTCCTGGGCCGCAACGGTGCAGGCAAGACCACCAGTTTCCGCATGACCATCGGTATGATCACGCCTGAAGCTGGGCAGGTGATCTTTCAGGGGCGCGATGTCACGGCCATGCCGATGTACCAGCACGCCCTCGCAGGTATGGGCTACCTCAGCCAGGAGCCAAGCGTCTTTCAACGGATGACTGTCGAGCAGAACCTGCTGGCGATCCTCGAAACGCAATCGCTCACCCGCAACGCGCGAAAGCAGCGGGCGAACGAGCTGCTCGACCAGTTCGGACTGCAGCACAAAGCAAAGGAGCAAGCACGGACCTGCTCAGGAGGCGAGCGGCGACGACTGGAAATTGCCCGCGCGCTGATCACCAAGCCACGACTGATGCTGCTTGATGAACCCTTCGCCGCGGTTGACCCCCATACCGTCGAAGAATTGCAGGATGAGGTCCGCCGACTTGCTGACAATGGCATTGCGATGCTGGTAACGGATCACAACGTGCAGCAGACGCTCCGCATTTGTAACCGGGCGTACATCATTCACGATGGCAAAAACCTTCGCGAAGGCACACCCCGCGAAATCATCAACGATCCGATGGTTAAAGATGCATATCTTGCCTCAACCTTCCGTGGTGATGAGTTTGATTGAACTGATACTGCGAGCGAATGGGCCAACGCACAGGTGAATCTTGTTACCGAATGCGTTCATCCACCATTGCCACGATGTCTTTCACACGCTGAGACTGCGCAGCATCAAGTACAAGCGTGGCATCGGTCGTGCAAACAATGATGAGGTCTTCACAGCCAACCGTTGCGATCGTGTGATTCGGGTCATCCGAGATTCCGATGATGTTGCGGCAGTCCAGCGACACCAGCCGAGCATTGGTGCGATTGCCGTCGGTATCAGGCGGTAGTGTCTCGCCGAAACTGGCCCAGCACCCAACGTCCAGCCAATTCACATTCATCAAGATAGTGCACACTTGTAGGGAGTCATCGTTTGAAGCCGGCTCCAACAACGCGTAGTCAACACTGATTTTCTCAAGCGTCGGATAGACGCGCTGCATCACCGCCGCCTGATCGCTTGTGCCCCAGGCATCAGCGATTTGCATCAGCCCTTCGTGCGTGTCCGGCATGTACCGACGCAGCGCATCAATCACCGTGCGGGCTGCAAAGACGAACATCCCACTGTTCCACCCGAAGTTGCCGGAATCGAGGTATTGCCGCGCATGGACTTCATCTGGCTTTTCAATAAACTGCCCGACAAAATAGGCATCGGGCATATCGGCAATGGCCTCGCCTCGCTCCACATAGCCATACCCTGTCGCCGGTCGAGTCGGACGAATGGAGAATGTCACCAAGTGGGTAGGGTCATCCTCAACGAGTTGAAATCCCATGTCTAATTTCTGCTGAAACTCATCGAGCGGTTCAATAAGATGATCTGCTGTCAACACCGCGAAGATGGCCTCGGGATCTTGGCGAGCCAGAACAGCAGCGATCAATCCCACAGCGTTGACCGTATCTCTTCCTTCCGGCTCACCCAGAATTTGCTCATCCGTAAGATGCGGAATTGATTCCCGAACCACTTTGCGATGCGCCTCGCCGGTACAAACAAATTGCTGCTCTGTCGGCACCAAACCCACGATGCGATCAAACGCCACTTGCAACAACGACTTCCCATTGAGAATCGGCAGCGATTGCTTCGGCTGCGCTCCGCGGCTGAGCGGCCAGAGGCGTGTTCCGCTTCCGCCTGCCAAAATCGTGGCATACCGCATTACGCTAGTTCCTTGAGTCGAAAGGCAGCAGCCACTAATGCGTCGGGGCTGTCCAGCATCGGATCGGCGGCGAGGGCACGATCGACTAACTGCCGTGCATGAACCTTGCTCTCCCCGAGCTGAACAAGCACTGCAACTGCGTCATTCGTAAGTGGCTTGCGGTTGGTGTCAGTGCCTGCGCCTGCCTGCTTGACCTCGATGAATTGATCCACTTTCCCGCTCAGTTCAGCAATGATGCTTTCAGCTGTGCGCTTGCCGATTTCCGGCAATGAAACGAGTCGATCTGTATCACGCTCCGCTATGGCGTTTGCTACATCACCAAACGGCAACTCCAGCGCACGGAGCGCTTTGCGGTTGCCGAGCCCTTTGACAGTGGTGAACAGTTCAAAAAATGTGCGGTCCTGCACGCTCGCAAATCCGATCAGTCTCGGAA
>PWVT01000057.1 GCA_003562195.1 Phycisphaeraceae bacterium
AAACCATCACCTACGCCACAGCCAGAACCGCATAGCAACACTCACATCGCGCCTGATGCTAAGGTGACGGTCGGAGATGTAGCATTCTACCGATTTACTTCGACACGATTTACACCGCAGGTGCCAGTTCGATATCGATTTGACCGCGATCGGCCGCCGCTGCTCGGCAGTCCGTATTATTTCGGTTATGGTCACCGGTTTGTGTATCCCGGAGTGAGGTATCAAGTTGTTCGCCCATCATTCCCGTTTAAACACTTCCATAAGAAATTCGGCAACCATCATGGTGGAAAAGGTAAATAGTCTCGAAGCAGCAACTCCACCGTCGACAGAGGTTGTTCCAACCGTGTCGTGAAATCGCGCCAATGAGACTGACGTAATGTCCCACGAAACTGGATCAATCAAAGCACCATGCCGGTGATTTGCGTTTCGAGCACAAGATTATCGTCAACCACGCCTTGGCATGCGCAAATCAGTCGTCTCGGACGAAACTCAATTTCTTTTGCAAGTAGATGCAGCGTGTCTCCGGGCACCACCTGGCCGCGAAAGACCGTGTTGTCGCAACGGGTAAATCCGATAAAGCGCTCTTCGACGGTTCGCTGACGGTACAGGACGGAACTGAGCTGGGCCGCAGCTTCGATCATCAGAACACCGGGGAGGAGCGGCCTTCCGGGAATATGGCCGTCTACCCAGAACTCATCATCGCGCACTTGCTTGACGCCAATGATTTCGCTTGCCGAATCATTGATCCAGATCACGTGATCCAGTTGGCGCATATCGCCACACTGGGGATTGATCTGCCCGACTTGATCAGGCGAGAGCGCGATGGCGTTCAGATCGATCGAAGAAACATCAAACAACAGGGTTGCTGGCACTCAGACCTCCAGTGTCTCGATATGGGAGGGCCATTATGCCATGAAATCGCAAATCTGCGCATGGGGCCGGCATTCAGAAACAACGGTGATCAGCTTTCGCGAGTTTCCAGGACCGCAACACGGACATCCTGAGCGGCTTTCTTGATCTCCTGCATCGCCTTGCGAACGCGTGTGCCAGCGGCCTTGTTGCCGCCTTCGGCTTTCTTGACGTCCTCTGCGACCTCTTCAATGAGCTTCTTGAGCGTTTCGTAGGTTTCCATGTGGGCCTCTCAATCAGGTGTGCGTGTAACTTGCAGTGGGATACAAGCCCTTCTTTTCATCGGTCTTCGCCTAAGACGAGCATCAGTGCATCACAAACCGATGGTCGATTATGACCCCATTACGAGGCAAAAAACAAGCGAGAACCTTGTGAATGACCTATTTGTACGCATTATGATTGGGTATTTCGACTGATTTGATCGCCTGAAAGGATGATTCCGAGGGGAGTCTGTCCTCAAACACGCAGCACTGTGTCGGCCACCAGGTGCTCGCGGTAGCGGTTGCGAATGGGCTCGACCACAACAGCCATGAATTGATCCACCTGTTCAGGGGCCCGGCCGACATACGCCGCGGGGTCCATCACAGCGTTGAGATCAACACTGTGGAACATCGGCTCACCTTGCAGGCGTTGAAGGAGATCATTGTCGGTTGCTCCCTCGCGTTTGACTCGTTCAGCAGCGGCCTGACTGTGCGTGCGGATCACCTCATGGGCCTCCTGGCGGTCGGCTCCTGCTGCAACGGCAGCCATCATGATGTTCTCGCTGGCCATAAACGGCAGCTCTGCCATGAGATTCGCGCGAATCGTCTTTTCGTACACGACAAGTCCGGAGCAGACATTGTGCATGATGTCCAGTACACCATCGAGAGCAAGAAATGCTTCGGGGATAGCGAGACGACGGTTTGCAGAATCATCAAGCGTTCGCTCGAACCACTGAGCAGCGGCTGTATTAAGGGGATTTTGGGCTAAACTCATGACGAACCGCGCCATGCCTGTCGCCCGCTCACATCGCATGGGATTGCGCTTGTAGGCCATGGCTGATGATCCAATCTGCTCTTTTTCGAATGGTTCTTCCACTTCCTTGCGGTTGGCGAGCAGACGAATGTCATTACAAGATTTGTGCACAGCGGCTGCCGTGACAGCCAAGGCGTTAAGCACTTGCGCATCGACAAGCCGAGGATACGTCTGTCCAGTCACGACAAATCGCATGGCCGCTGGCCAGTCCATTTTCTCAGTCACCAGGGCGTCAAGCTTTTCGACCTTGGTTTCGTCGCCGTCAAAGAGATTCAGGAACGACGCTTGAGTTCCAGTGGCTCCTTTGGCACCGCGGAATCGCAAGGTGTCAAGCCGGTGTTCAATGTCCTCTAGTGCCAGTACAAGGTCATAGGCCCAGAGCGTTGCTCGCTTGCCCACGGTCGTCGGTTGGGCTGGTTGGTAGTGGGTGAAGCCGAGGGTGGGTATGTCACGAAACTCAATGGCGAACAGTCCCAACGCGTGAATGACGCGTGCCAGTTTGTGAGCGATCAGAGCCAGAGCGTCGCGAATCTGCAGCAATTCAGTGTTGCAGTTGACAAACTGACTCGTTGCGCCGAGGTGGATGATTGGCCGGGCGTTGGGGGCCTTTTCGCCTAGCGTGTGAATGTGAGCCATGACGTCGTGACGCAGGCGGCGTTCGTGTTCAGCCGCGGCGGTGTAATCGATGTCGTCGAGATGGTCGCGAAGTTCATTGAGTTGCTCAATTGTGATCGGCAGCCCCAATTCCTGCTGAGCTTCAGCAAGTGCCAACCATAGCCGCCGCCACGTCGAGAATTTTCGTTGGGCGGACCAGATTTGCTGCATCGCCTTTGAGGCGTAGCGGGATTCAAGCGGGGATTGATAGCCGCTGTGCATGGGATCTGAAGACTCCGGGATGAAAAAAGGGCAGTGTATGGTAATGGCGATGCGTCGCTACACTTTATACATGGAGGAGGCGACCATGTTGGCATGACCGGCCTCATCGGCCGCGATCGTCGATTTCTGTCAGCAGAGTGCCGATAGCTCAGATTGATGCCCGAATCACCCCAATCTCGACGTTCCAGGCAACGGCCACTTTCGACCGGTCCGCCAGTCATGACCGCGCAGCGCGAATTAGAACTTGTCGAGTCCCACCGCGAAGGCGACCCCGATGCAATGGGTGAATTGCTGCAATCGTACCAGCGTCGGGTCTTTACGATCTGTTTTCGAATGCTCCGCGATGTCGAGGAGGCGAGCGATCTCACTCAGGATGCTCTGGTGAAGGTGATCGAGAATCTCGAAAAATATGATGGCCGTGCCAAACTCAGCACGTGGGTGATTCGGATTACCATGAACTGTTGTATCAGTCATTTGCGAAAGAAGAAGGTCCGAAAGCACGGCTCGTTGGACGCCATGAGGCGTGATGATGCCGCGTTTGACGATACAGCTGCAAGTGAACACTCCGCTTCGCAGGACAACGAAGCGGCCGTAGTATTCTCAGGGGAACTTTCGGGTCCCAAGCGCGTCGAACGGGATGAACTGCATGCCGGTCTGGACTTGGCCATGCGGAGCTTGGACCCGGATATGCGGTCGGTACTTGTTTTGAGGGATATGCAGGGGCTTGAATACGAACAAATGGCCCAAGCGCTGGATGTCCCGGTAGGGACGGTTAAGTCTCGCCTGTTTCGTGCTCGCACCGCGCTACGCAACGCGCTTGATCGCTTCTCATCCGGGTAACCGGCTCGTTTGACCATACTGCTATGTTGGACTACTACGACGAATCTGACTTGCTGGCATACATCGACGACACGCTTGATCCAGAGCGGGTTGTTGCGCTGCGCGCACGGCTGGAAGCAGACGAGGCGGTTATGGAATTGGTCGAAGCCATGCGGCGAGACAGGGCATTGCTTGCTTCAGAGCCGCCGCCACCGCTTCCGGAGGATTTCGCAACTCGGCTTGAACAGCAACTTGTGCGTCCGATGCTCATGGAGTCGTTCAACGAGCAAACCCCCACGCCCGCGCTCTCACGCCCTGGCCAGGAACGACGGCGACATCGTCGCGAGCGTCATTTGCGTCTGGCGCGGCGGTTTGCTGTCGCGGCAGCCATTGTGCTGGTCGCTGGCGGAGGTGTGTGGTTTGCCATCAATCAAATCGAGCTGCCGGGTACGACCAGCCAGATCGCCGCTGCTCCGACACAAGACTCACGTTCTTTCGATGACGCTGACGCACGACATGTTTTTGAGCCCGCCGAGTGGGACACCGAGGATGCCAGCATCCATCACTTGATGCCCCCCGCAGTGTTGTCGACAGATATGCTGACTGAGGCAACTGAGACGTCACTTCGCGAAGGGCACCGGGCCGATCACGTGACTGCCAAGGTGGTTCTGCATGTGCAATCCAGCGATCTTGAACAGGGTGAGCAGACGCTGAAGCGCGTTCTGGAGCATCTCAGCACGCCCGCAGCTTTCGTGCAGAACTTCAGCTACGACGAGGCCCGTCGCCTGGAGCGAGCGTGGCTGATGGAACGCCGATCAACATCTCAGGGGCCTGAACCCAGCAAGATGGCCGGGCGTGAGGAGATGCGGCAATTCATTCATCGCGTCCGAGAGCAATATCACGCCAACAGCCCGCAGGCACCGGCCGAGGATTCGATCAGCCGCCAACTCTTTGGCGAGCGTGAGTTCGCTGCCCCGTTCGGTAAACAACTCGAGTTTTCCAGTCACGGGGCGACGCACACGGTAACAATTCCAGTTGGCCAACTGCGCGATTTACTTGCCGCATTGGCATTGGCTGATCAGCAGCAAACCACTCTCCGTCAACTTGCAGAGTATGACACACAATTGTCCAGTGGGTTTGCTGATCGTGCTGCGGTCAAGCGTTTGCTGGATGAATTGTACGAGGCCGGTGATGAGGCAATGGTTCATCTGCCGGTACTCATCACGGCCGGTGATCGTCCTTGAGCTTTGTTTTCGGTTCCTCTCCTCTTCGCAATCGGGCAATGTTGCCGCGATGTCGGTAAATCACCATTACCGCAAGTGCAAGAGTCACGATGAGCAGTGGCGATGCGTGCCATAATGCATGACCGACACCCTGCATGTCTGGTGGAACCGCGGCCAATGCAGCACCAATCGGCAAACTGCAAGCTGCTAGCATGCTGGCGACCGAGACATACTTCGTCAACCGAAGCGCGGTATACCACACCACGAGTGCAACAAGTGTGGGGATGGTCAGCAGGGGCCACATCGCACCCATGGCACCAAACGCCGTGGCGACACCCTTGCCACCCTTGAAACCAATAAAGACTGGCATCATGTGTCCAGCAACCGCTGCCGCTGCAACTGCAAGCCAAGACCACATTTCCGTTTGGGTCAGTTCTGTCAATGATTGGCCCAGCACACCTCCAATCCAGCCGGCGATGAGCACGGGCGCCGCACCTTTGAGCACATCCAGTGCAAAGCAGAACCCGCCGCTGGTACGCCCGAGGACACGGCCGACATTGGTCGCCCCGATGTTCTTCGAGCCATGTTCTCGGATGTCAATGCCGTGGAATCGGCCGATAATGAGACCGAATGGGATGGAGCCAGCCAGATAGCCAGCCAGAATGAGCAGAAGCCAAGTCATGGTCGGTGGTGTCGTTGCGTTTCGCTCGGTGAAGCAATGTCTCGTAGGATGACGTGTGGCGTTCGACTCACAGCCAGTGCTCTGTTTTGGCTGTGTCGGTCAAACACGGCATATGGTAGCCGAAAGTGCCATGTGGCTTGCGGAGTACGGCTTGATGCGATTTGCGTTTTGTCTCTATCGATATTTTCCTCACGGTGGTATGCAGCGGAACTTCCTGCGCATTGCTGAAGAATGTCGCAGCCGCGGGCATTCCATTGAGGTGTACACACTGCGATGGGATGGTGAATCGCCGGGCGAAAGCATCCAAATACATCTGCTTCCGCCGCGTGGCTGGCAGAATCACACGCGGCACGAAGCGTTTGCTCGGCAGGTTCAGGCCCTCAACTTGCACGAAAATCACGATTTGGTCGTTGGCTTTAATCGGATGCCAGGACTGGATGCGTACTACTGTGCCGATCCGTGTTTCATGGATTTTGTGCATCGCAACCGAAGTGCGATGTATCGTCAATCGCCCAGATTTCGCCATTTTCGCAAGTTTGAACGCGCCGTTTTTCATGCCGAGGCAGCGACGCGAATCCTTCTCCTCTCACCCGTTGAGAAAGTGGCATTTCAGAAGTGGTATGGCACGCCGGACTGGCGTTTTGCGCTGCTCCCACCGTACGTGTCGCGCGATCGGCTCAGTGATGTCAATGACCGACATGCGGCGCGACAATGCATTCGGCATCGTCACGGCCTGTCAGATGACGCGATCGTTCTGTTGATGATTGGATCTGACTTCCGACGGAAAGGTGTGGATCGCGCGGTTCGCGCGACGGCAGCGCTGCCTGAGCAAGTCCGTCGCAATACACATTTGCTGGTCATCGGCCGAGGTAAGGCGTGGCGATACGAACGCCTTGCGCGCCGACTCGGCATTGCTGGCCATGTCCACCTCTTGCAAGGCCGCGATGATGTCGGCTCATATCTTGCTGGCAGCGACCTGCTGCTGCATGTGGCTAGAGAGGAGAATACCGGTACTGCAATCGTCGAGGCCATCGCTTCAGGACTCCCAGCTTTAGTGACTGCAAATTGCGGATACGCGTTTCATCTCCATGATGCCGGAGCAGGATTGGTTGTTGAAGAGCCATTCGAACAAGCTGCGCTGGATGCTCGACTCACACAGATGCTGCAGTCGGGGCATCTGGCCAGTTGGCGAAGTTCGGCGTTGGCGTACGCAAAGCAGACAGACCTGTTCAGTCGGCCGCAACGAGCGGCAGAACTTCTGGAGCAGTGGGCATCTGATCGGCGCGATGGCTCATTGGTCGCTACCCAAGCAACGGGGCCTGCACAATGATCGAGACCGCGCAGCCACCTCACGTGACTGAGTCGTATGCCAAAGACTTTCCGCACGATGATCTGTTTGCATTCCTTCAGTCGAAAGACGGCGAGGTCGTGCGTGCGGCGCGCGGGCGGCGAACATTTAGATTCGAACATGCAAGCAAGGCGTATTTTGCCAAAGTGCATACAGGCGTGGGTTGGGGGGAGATACTCAAGAACATCCTTCGGCTTCGTCGGCCAGTCATCAGTGCATCCAACGAGTGGCGAGGGCTTCAGTGCTTGCCGAAGTTGGGCATCGCTGTGCCGAAGCTCGTGGCGTATGGATCGCTTGGTGTCAATCCCGCTCGGTTGCGCTCATTTGTCATCACCGAAGCGTTAGACAACACGATTACGCTGGAAGTGCTTTGCCGCCAATGGAGGGATCAGTTTCCCGAGAATTTTAAGCGGGTGCTGATCAATGAAATCGCCAGAATTACCCGCATACTGCACGAACATGGCATGAATCATCGTGATTTCTATCTCTGCCACTTTCGAATCGATGCTGACGTAGCCGCCTCCGCATGCAGTGATTCATTTGACGGACTGTATCTCATGGATCTGCACCGGGTTCAGAGCCGACCGCGCGTTCCACTGCGATGGCGCGTGAAGGATCTTGCGGGGTTGCTGTTTTCCGCGTTCGATGCGCCGATGACCTCGCGCGATCTGCTGCGATTTGCCGCTCGATATCGAGCCGCCTCGCCACGCCAGGCGAGGCAGCAAGATCGCCGCCTATGGCGCCGTGTGTATCGAGTTGCGGCCCGTCTTTACAGGGCCGAGCACGGGCGACCACCACGCAACAAGGGGTTGTTCGAACCATGGAGGGTGAAGTGATGCAGCCGGAGTATGCTTCGGGTGCGTCATCTTCGGAGAAGTGCGTCGAGTGGCGCAAAGACGGTTGGGCAGGCGAGATTGCATCCAGTTCAACACTGTATGCATGGTTGGCCGCTGGTGGTCACGCTGAGCGGTTGATGAGCACCGAAAATGTTGAGCACGTGTTGAAGGCATCCCCTCGTACACGGAGCATGCACCTGACCGGTCTTCCCGGCGCCACAAGAGAATCCGAAGATTTCTTCTTGAAGCTCTACGACCTACCAGGGATCCGCGGTGTTGTGAATCGCCTCGTGGGGCGGCACCGTGCGCCACGTGTCTGGCGTTTGTCATGGGCGATGATCCGCGCCGGTGTGCCCATTCCACGACCACATGGATACTTTGTCCCCAGCCCGAGATGGAGTGGACGGCAATCGTTGTTTCTTTCGGAATGGATCAGCCAGACACGCCATGCAACTGAGCTGGCGCGCGATGCTGACCTTCGCCATCACGTGATCGAAAGTAGAACATTCTGCATGCATGTGGCGGATATCGTCGCTTCGATGCACAACGCAATGCTGTACCATGGTGATCTAAAGTGGTCGAACATTATCTGTGATCATGCAGATGGGATATGGCTTGTGGATTTCGACGCATCGCATCAGGAAGCACGGCCGCATGAAGTTGCCGCTGCTCGTGATCTTGGACGTTTTCTCGCTGATGCTTCAACTTACGAAACAAGTGAAACCTGGCGGCAAGCGTTTCTTGACCGCTATGTGCAGCAACGAGCCGGGTCGGCAGTTGAGGCGATCAGATATGTCAGGCGTTTTTCACTCGCCACGCAGCGACGACATCATCGGCAGCGTGCCGGAGGTTGACGAGACTTTCCGACATTGCTCAAGTAGAGACTTCATGAATATAGAGTATGTGACGTTCAACGGCCGGGATGGACGAGCCAATTACTTGGTGCAGCGATACCGTTCCTTGCTTCAGGGCCGAATGCTCGATGTCGGCTGCGATACCCGCCGACTGCACACGCTTGTTCCGGAAGTGCAGTACACCGGTATCGACATTGGGGGCGATCCCGATATCACCATTAATCTGGAGACGTGCGAGCGCCTGCCGTTCGATGACGACTCGTTTGACTGCGTCGTGTGCACTGATGTGTTGGAGCATCTGCAGAACTTTCACGCAATGTTCGAGCAACTGGTGCGCGT
>PWVT01000254.1 GCA_003562195.1 Phycisphaeraceae bacterium
GCTAGTTGATGCGAACACCATTGAAGTCAAATTACCGGACCAATCCACGAAAATCATTCGTGGAGAATATATCCTGATCTCAACCGGCTCTTCACCCGTGCGACCGGAACACATTCCGTTCGATCTGCCCGGCGTCACCGATGCAGACGGTGTGCTTCAATTGCAGTCCATTCCGGACTCCATGATCATCGTCGGGGGCGGCGTGATTGGCGTTGAGTATGCAGGGATATTCTCAGAATTGAATGTCAACGTCACTCTCGTGCACACGGGCGACGATGTGCTTCCGTTTCTTGATGGTGAATGTCGCGAACGACTGATTCGATCCATGCGCGATCAAGGGGTGCAATTCGAACTTAACGCGTCCGTGGTCAGTGTGAAAGAGGAAAACGGTTGTATTGATGTCACGTTTCAGGATCGCCGCCATCTGAAGGCCGAGGTGCTGTTGTGGGCGGCTGGCCGTTCAAGCAACTCCGGTGGCATCGGGCTGGAGGCCGCAGGCGTAGCACTCGGAGAGCGAGGGATCATTACGGTCAACGAGCACTTTCAGACCAGTGTCCCGTCGATCTATGCTGCCGGTGATGTCATCGGTTTTCCTGGATTGGCCGCCACTTCGATGGAGCAGGGCCGTATTGCAGCATGCCATATGTTTGACATCCCGTTCAAGCACAAACTCGCTTCCACGACGCCGATCGGCTTGTACACCATTCCCGCTGTTTCAATGATCGGCATGACTGCGAGAGATGCAGAGGAGGCGGGAAGGGAGGTCGTCATCGGCCGGGCTGAATACCGTGCCAATGTCCGTGGTCGGATGCTCGGCGACGAACGCGGATTACTCAAGTGCACTTTTGATCGCAACACCCGAGAGCTGCTCGGGGCATGCGTCGTCGGGGAGGACGCGACAGAATTGATCCATCTCGCCCAAGCCGTATTGGCATTTGGCGGCGGGATTGACTATTTCATTGATGCGTGTTTCAACTATCCCTCACTCGGCGAACTGTACAAATACAGCGCTTACAGCGCACTGCAAGCAATGGCTGGACAACGAAAAGCTGCCTGAGTTCCTGTTACATCAGAACAATCACGTTGCGACTACCATCTGTTCATGCTTCGCACGTTCCTCGGAATCGTTCTCGCCGTATCCCTCCTCGCGCCTGATTCACCTCGACCGCAAGGTGATGACAACACAGATGACACAACACAGGCCCTGCGCGTGGAGGTGATGTCGTTCAACATCCGCTATGGGACAGCTCGTGATGGCGAAAATCATTGGCGGTTTCGACGCCAGCACTGCATCGACATTATTGATCGTCTCGGCGGTGATTTTGTCGGCCTGCAGGAAGCGTTGCAGTTTCAGAATGAAGAGCTTCGGCGCGGCGCCAGGCATTACGGTGTCATCGGTGTTGGCCGTGATGACGGCATCAACGAGGGTGAACATTGCACCATTCTCTACGACCGTCGTCGTTGGGTACTTGATGAACGGAACAATGGCACGTTCTGGCTGAGTGATACGCCGCATGTCGTCGGTTCACGAAGTTGGGGAAACCGCATCCCTCGCATCGTCACTTGGGCGCGATTCACAGAACGCAGCACCGGCAACGCAGTGTGGGTATACAACACACACTTCGACCACCGCAGTGAGCCCGCCCGCCAGAGTAGCGCTGTCGCAGTCGCCATGGCGATCGCACGTCGCGCAGACCAGAATGAACCGGTCATCTTCATGGGTGATCTGAATGCCAGTGAAAACAGTACCATCGTGCGCTACCTCACCGGCAGGGGCACGATCAACGAACGCACTTCGCCGGTCACTCTTGTGGAGACCTTCCGGCAGGTCCATCCCGATGAAACGGAGGTCGGCACTTTCAACGGCTTCAACTTCGGCCGCACACGCGGACCGAAGATCGACTTCATTTTCGTAGATGAAGCTGCGACAGTGCATGATGCTCAGATCATCCGCGAACATCGTGATGAGCGCTATCCATCGGACCACTTCCCCATCACTGCCACGGTGAGCTGGGATCTCGGCAGCAGTAAAAGTGCTGATGCGATCTGCGAAAATGCCGACACAGAGAAGCAGTCACGCACACGTTGAACGCTGCCAGTGGCCGCCGGTTCGGTGGAGTCACCTTTCATTCGAATTCAAAGAATTGTGCTTGACACTGGCGTGTCATATGTTAGCATTTGCTAAATAAGATCACGCGAAAGGGCCGACGATGACGCAACGTGACACCTTGGCACAACAAGTAGCCGCGATCGCAGCACGTCTGGAACGAGTCGAACAAAAGCTGGGGCTGGCAGCCGAGCCGCAGCAGACATCCGTTCCACCGAAAGCTGATGCGAAATCCCAAGTCGCTCGACGCCTGCTCAGCCCTGAGCTACCTCACGCTGCAAAATCAACCTCGCCACCAGCCGATCCCACCCCGTCAACAATTCCGCCCACTTCGCCAGATTCACCGACGCTTACAACACCCCCAACCATTCCACAGAAACCATCCCCAGTGGCGCCATCGCCACCGCAGACGAGGACACCAACGCTTTCTGAGAATGCTGAGCGGCGTCGGTTTTCCTTGGAGATGTTTCTTGGCGGCAAGACCACTGCGTGGGTTGGTGCGATCATCGTCGTTCTCGGAAGCGCGTTCGCCATTCGAGAATTTGGGACCGGTTTCTGGAGTGCACTGCCTGATGGAATCAAACTGCTGGCAATTGCAATGTTTGCCATCGGTCTGCTTGGAATGGGCGAACTCGCCTATCGACGCATCGGTCGCGCCGCTTCTGTTGGCCTGTTCAGTGCCGGGCTTGGGGTCCTTTATCTGGATGCGTACGCTTCGCACCAGTGGTTTTCACCGCCGGTGGTAACGCAGGAGGTTGCCTTCATTCTCATGGCAAGTGTGGCTGCTGTCGCCTTTTCTATCACAGTGCGTACACGGTCATTAACCATTGGTGTGTTGTCACTCATCGGCGGGTATCTCACACCATTGCTGCTTGGTGATGGTGGCGGGCAGCCACTTCCAGTTATGGTGTACCTGACAGTCCTTGCAGGCGTTGCGCTGGCCCTCGCCGCGCGCATGTCGCAATACTTTCATTCATTGCGATTTGTGGCGCTTGGCGGACACATGATGCTCGGCTTGGTGGTGATTCTTGCCTATGGCTCGACACATTGGGAAATGATGCTCGTGTTCTCTGCCATCTGGTGGACGATGTTCATGAGTGAAGCGGTGCTGTCGGCATTGCGCGATCGCTCACCCATCGGCAATGTCGTCTCAACGCTGATCGCTACCACAGCATTTGTGACAGTTGGCGGCTGGGTGCTTGCCGCATTCGCCCCGCCAGTCGGCCTGGACTGGCTGGGGATTTTCGTACTGATGATCGCAACACTTTCCGCAACGACCGCTTTGCATTTTGGCCCAGGATTGGACACCTTACGAGGCAGGCTAAACAGCGCCATGGACAAACTGGCGATAGCACTTTGGGCGCAGTGTGGTGTCTTACTGACGCTCGCAATCGCACTGCAATTCGATGGCTATGGTGCGACCATCGGCTGGCTCGCGCTGGCCGTCGCATCCGTTGAAATCGGGCGCCGTCTGCCATCCCGCGGCATGAGCATCTTCGGCTTGGTTCTTGGTTCCATGGCGATATTCCGCCTGGTAACGCTTGATCAATTTTCTGCATCGCTGCAAATGGAACTGCTAGCGTGGCATGGTGTGACCGTTGACGGTTTGGCCGTGCTTTCGCTGGCCGCGGTAACGGCAATCCACGTGGCCGCACAGCGGATCGGCCCATTGTCGCGAACGTCAGTCACATCAAGGACAACGCCAGTCATCCTTGCGGCAATTGGTACGCTGGGCTGGTTGATACTGTGTTCCCGGCAAATGGACGCCTTGTGGGTCGCTGGCGGCTGGTTGCTCGGGGCTGCTGCACTGTTGGCCTTTGAGAAACATGGCCGCCGTCAGCGATATCTTGAACTGGCCATGTTGCTTCTGGCATTCTCTGCCATACGGTGGTTCTTCGTCAGTGCATTGGAACCCCGAGTAGATTCTGCCTGGCAAGCCACAGAATCACTGCCGCTACTGAACTGGCAAATGGCAACCGCAGTTGCAATCGCGTTGGGTGGATGGTGGGCGATGCGATGCATGCGCAGTCAGCAACATCAGGATCAGTCCGCAGAAAGCGCCGTTCACCGAACGCAATCCACCTGGATCGTTCAACTCGCATTGGTGATCTGCACGGTGTTCATGCTCATTGCAATGAGCTTTGAGATCGACCGGGCCGTCACACGGATTGCTACAACCACGGACGTAACGTGGTCCCTCGGACACATGCAACAATTGATGTTGACCTTCCTCTGGACTTTCGGGTCATTTACGCTCGGGCTCATGGGGCTTTCGGTATTCCGTCAGAGTCGTAGTGGCAGCGAAGTGGTCGTGAAGCACGATCATGTGTTGCTGCGATGTGCCTGGGGCATACTGCTGGCATGCACAATCAAGTGGGTCGTTGTGGACACCTTGCTGTGGACGGTCGATCATTCAGGAAATGTGCCGATCGACATCCTTCCGATTGTGAATGTGCAACTGCTCGTTGGTCTCGCCATTGCGGGAGCGGCGATCGTGCTGCTTGTTATCACCAGCTCATGCCGCGACAGTGATTCACACTCGACCGAATCACCAATGCCGTGGACATTTCTTGCTTCATGGATACCGGTTGCAGTGAGCTTTGTCATTCTTTGGGGATTGAGCTTTGAGATTGACCGCATCCTCGCTGGTGTGGGCGTCTTGCCCTGGCCGCAATGGCAGGCGCTCGTGTTGTGGTGGGCATTGCTCTGGGGCGTGGGCGGCCTGGTGATGATGGCATACGGAGTAGGCCGCTCGGTTCCACCAATGCGAAACACGGGCTGGGCAGTGACAGCAATCTCCAGCTTCGCATGGCTCCTGCCCGGTACGCTGCTCGGGCGAGTTGTCGATGGCGTCATGCCGGTAAGCCACATCCTGAATCTTCAGTCCAGCATCGGTTTCGCCCTTGCGGGCCTGCTCGGTATTGGGGTATGGCTGGTCATGCGCTACAAACCGGCGCGCCTGCCGACGACGCTGACGAGCATCAGTCTGGTGCTGATCGGAGCCATCGGCTGGTGGCTGGGCAGTCTCGAAATTGATCGCTATTTCGATAGCAACACAATGGGCAAGCACATGGGCCTCAGCATGTATTGGATGCTCTATGGAGTTCTGCTCGTTCTGCTCGGCTTTGCCCGGAACGTCAGCGCATGTCGCTATGTCGGTCTGGGGCTGTTGACGATGACGGTCGTCAAGGTCCTGATCATCGACCTTTCAACGATCGATCAAATCTGGCGTGTAATCTCGTTTATCGTGTCGGGCTTGCTCTTGATCGCGACCTCTGTGGCATATCGCAAATTTGCATCGAGATTGCCTTCTGGAACTCAACAGACGCCACAAGTATCGTGAATATGATTGATCACGTCCAACGTGGCTACACTGCAACACATGGCTGAGGCTCCGCTGAAAATTGACCTGCACACGCACATTCTTCCCAAGTCCTGGCCTGACCTGCGCGAACGCTACGGATATGGCGGGTGGGTGCGGCTTGAACATCACAAGCCATGCTGCGCACAGATGTGGATTGACGATCAGAAGTTCCGTGAAGTGCAGGAAAACTGCTGGGACCCGGCGACGCGCATCAGTGATTGTGACGCCACCGGTGTTCATGTGCAGGTGCTCTCCACGGTGCCTGTCATGTTCGGCTACTGGGCCAAGGCCGCCGATGCGCATGATCTGGCCCAACTGCTCAACGACCACCTTGCCGGTGTGTGCAACGACTTTCCAGATCGCTTCGTGGGCCTGGGCACACTGCCACTACAAGACGAGAAACTTGCGATCAAGGAACTGGAACGCTGCGTCAATGAACTGAACCTGCCCGGCGTGCAGATCGGCAGCCATGTCAACGGCGACAACCTTGACAGCGACCGACTGTTCCCGATCTTTGAAGCTGCAGCGGAACTCGGCGCAGCCGTATTCGTGCATCCGTGGGATATGCTGGGCAAGCAGCGCATGAGCAAGTACTGGATGCCGTGGCTGGTGGGCATGCCTGCCGAGACCGCTCTGGCAATCTGCTCGGTGATCTTCGGCGGCGTGCTCGAGCGACTGCCCAAACTTCGAATCGGTTTCGCTCACGGCGGTGGTGCGTTTCCAGGAACCATCGGACGTATTGAACACGGCTTTAACGTCCGGCCGGACCTGTGCGCGGTCAACAACGGAACCAATCCGCGCGAGTACCTCGGCAAGTTCTACCTCGATTCGCTGGTGCACGATGCTGACGCATTGCGGTTTCTCATCAAACTCGTCGGAGAGAAACGCATCGCGCTCGGGTCGGATTACCCGTTCCCCCTCGGTGAACACGTACCGGGCGAACTGATTGAATCATTGCCCGAGCTATCAGCTGAAACCAAACAACGGCTGCTCGCCGGAACCGCGCTGGAGTTTCTGGGTTTGGATGCGGACCGGTTTTCTGTCGAACGTGCGCAGGCCGGCGCGGCCAACCAGTGACCGCGCGAGGCCGCAAGCGGCGGGGTAGATTTCAGGCGGCGCGACGTGGCGGAATGCGCGGCGTGGGTGAATCACCATCGTAATCGTCCTCGCCCTGAAGCGAACGCATCCATACCTGAAGTGCTGCCGTTTGGAGTGCTGCGCGCAAGGCCTCATTGATTGAGAGCGGGCGACTTGACCCCTCCGGCGCGACGGCTCGGACCTGCGCAGCGAGGTCTGACAGTATGGGCAACGAGATTCGCCGCTCCACAACAGCTTGCCTCGCTTCTGCCACAATCTTTGGCATGGACTCTGCATGTACGCGACAGGCACTGAACTGCGGGTTGCCATCGGCATCACGCTGGCCGGAATATCCGAACAATCGGCAGATCGACGGCCGCAAAGCGTACATTGTGCAGCGACCGCGTGACGCATCATTTGCATCAGCAGCGAAGAGAATGCATCGCGGTTCATCCGATCTTGCTTCGAGTTGATCCAGCACCATCGCTGCTACACCACGGCGGACCAATTCGATTGCAAGTGGCATCATGTCTGCGACAGTCGCTTCAACTTGCGGCGAATGACAACACTGACCGCAGCCGCTCGGACAGGCAATGCCGGTTTGCGCAGCAAAACGGCTTGTCTGCAGATCGATCTCCGCGTGAACCTGCGCGACGGCTGCAGCAGCATCACCGCTGCAGGAACAACCCGGTGCGGATACAGGTACCGCTTGCAAAGTATCGTGAAATTCCATCGTTCACATTCCCATCCATCAGCCGAGGCAGAAACCCGCTCGCGCGAGATGGCCTGGAATTGTACCATGCACCGCTGAGCATCACGCATTTGCAGGAGGTCTGAATGTCAACCAACCAACCGCTTGTCATCAACGGCCGTGAAATCAACTGCCCGATGTGCGGCCACGATCGCTTCTGGACTCGCAAGACGTTGATGAACTCACGCGGGGCGTCGTTTTTCAACTTTGACTGGGCCAACAAAGCCGCCGACAATTTCATCTGCGATGAGTGCGGTTATGTCCTGTGGTTTCTGAAACGGTAGATCATGGGCGAACGACCAACGCGCAATACCATGGCATGTCTCGACTGCGGTTATTCCCTGGATGGATTGCGCTCGACAAACTGCCCGGAGTGCGGCCGAGCGTTTGACCCAACGGCAGCTGATACTTTCAAACGCATTCTGCCCGACCCTGTGGAGCTTGGCAAATTCGAAATCGCCAAGGCGTACACGATGTGCATGATGCTCGAAAGCCAAGGCGTACCTGCGGCGGTGTATAAAATCGAAGAGGGCATCATCGGACAAACGCATATTCCCAGTGGCGCGATCTGGGTGGACCGCGTGGATCGGCAGCGTGCTCGTGATCTGATTCAGACAAGGCCGCACGCGACGGAGCATCAGGCCGAGAGGTGGAAGTGTTCGTGCGGCGAGCAACTGGAGGCGCAGTTTGATATCTGCTGGAGCTGCGGCACCACGCGCCCGGCAGACTGAACGAACATCCCTCGTCGCTTGCGGCTTCACACGGTCTTGCGGTACAACCTGCAGCATGCCCAACACCATCATTCTCGGCGCGGGAATGGTCGGTTCCGCCATGGCTTCCGACCTTGCCGCAGACGAACAATACACCGTCACCATCGCCGACCGCAGCGCCGATGCCCTGTCGCGTGTCGCTCAACGCACTACACGCATCACCACCATTGAGACCGACCTTGCCGACACCGTGGCGGTGAAGAAGCTCGTTGCCGAGTATGACATCGTCCTCGGCGCACTCGCGAGCGGCATCGGCTTTCAAACGCTGCGCGCCGTCATCGAAGCTGGTCGCAACTATTGCGACATTTCCTTTATGCCAGAGAACGCATTGGAATTAGATGCACTCGCCAAGCAGCACAGCGTCACGGCTGTGGTCGACTGCGGCGTCGCGCCGGGAATGAGCAACCTGATGGCCGGCCACGCCTACGCCCAGCTCGAAACCTGCCGGTCGATTGAAATCTACGTCGGCGGCTTACCTGTCAAACGCACATGGCCGTTTCAGTACAAAGCGGGCTTCTCTCCAGCAGACGTCATCGAGGAGTACACCCGTCCGTCACGCATCGTTGAGAACGGCGAGATCGTGATCCGCGAAGCACTGAGCGAACCGGAACTCATGGACCTGCCGAAAGTGGGCACAGTCGAAGCGTTCAACACCGATGGCCTGCGCACAATCGCCGACACACTCAACGCCCCGTTCATGAAGGAAAAGAC
>PWVT01000210.1 GCA_003562195.1 Phycisphaeraceae bacterium
AGATTAATAATGTAATTCAGCATGATGGTTCAATGGCCGAGACGGCTTACTCCTTGGATCCCAGGTAAGACCGGTCGATACCGAGCAGAATCTTCAAAGACGTGGCAGCGATACCGAGCGCGATGCCAATCATGATGGCACGCTGCCCGGCTGTGTTGAACACCCCCATGATGGTGTCCGTCAAGCCCGGCAACGTCAGACCGGGTAACTCATCTGCATACCAGCCAGTGAGCATGGTGCCTGCGTAACTGCGTCCCAGCAAGATAATGAAAGCAGTGCCCAGAAGCAGACTTGCCTCGAGATTCTTCGCCCTGAACGCTCGAAATGCTGCCGAGGCGACGTAGAACGCCAACAGGGCAAACATGGTCGCGGTAATCGGCACGATGATGTATTGGAACGTCCACCATAATGGCGCGCCCTGAGTAAGGTAGTCGCCGGACCAGGATCGGTCAGGGTAGTCGTCCATCGGCGGCACACCGATCTTGAACATGCCGACATACAGCGTGACAAAGAAGCCGATAAGCGTCACCGCGGAAAAACCCCATCCGCGCCGACGATCGGAAACTTTGCGAAGATGCATGCCGAGAATGCTCGCACCACCGAGAATCATGGCGACGGCTGCGAGGATGTTAAACCACTCTTCAGCCATTTCCCGCAACTCGATCATGGGCGGGACGAAAAATGCGATCACCATCACATAGCCGGCAACGGCAGCGATGATGAGTGGTACCGTGCGCTTCATACGGTCATGCTCCTGCGTTGACGTGCATAAAATGACGCTGCGTCACAGCGCCATGGCTCAGTTTCCAGCTTCAAAGCGATCTCGTCACTTTCATATCCGCCATCTTCCGCGACAACATCAGCGTCCTCATCCGCCGCACCGAGATCGGCTTCGATCATTTCCTCAGGCACATCTTCCGTTCCAAGCATCTGGAACATCAAGTAGTTCACTGCACGCTGCATGCCTTCGCTTTCGGTCACCTGGGCGAACGTGAACATCAAGCACCCAATGATGATCAGTGAACCGCCGATCAGTTTCCCCACGTCCTGTCCCTTGAGCGTGCCGAGTTGCTCCGGCTCACCAGAGAGGTAGGCAGAAGCTGCGAAGAACTCTTCACCAATCAACGTGTAGTCACATGCCGCGACAAAGAATGGCAACTGTGCCGGCTCGGCAGTACCGGCCACCTGAATTGCACCGATTGAATTGCCTGTTTCTGCAAGAATCAGTGACTCAGCGAAGAACGCCCCGAGGTAGAAACACGCCGCCGGTTTCTCTCGTGACATATATCCAGCAAGATACGCCACGTAGCCGAACTGCTCGTCTGTGACGTAATAGCTCATATCTTCGTGGTAGGCGTCGGGCCGCCCCGCAGAAAGGTATGAGGATTCCAGCGTTTCTCTGGCTGTGGTCATCACCAGCGAACGCGATGTTGGGACTTCAATCCTCGCGTCGTACTCAGCCGTCATTTTGCCGATGCGCGACAGTACGGTAATACCTGCGACGGTCTGGATGTTGTTCATATCCTGAATACCGGGCACGAACAGAATTGGCCGACCCATTTCAGTCGCGCGACCGACCGCTTCATCCACGGCTTCAAGGCCAGCGATCTTGCGAATCTTCAGATCACTGCCGGAACGGGCGAGATAGATGAAATAGGCGATCCAGAATGAAATGAGTGCCGTGAGGAGGAGAAACCAACTCTTGTTGCGGTCGAACCACCATCGCACCGGTGCAACGCTAGCCGCCATCTCCACAAAATCTGACTCCACTTCGTCAGGACCAATGGCGGTGATGCGATAGATGTATCGCTGGTTGGGGGTAAGGCGCTCATCAGTGATCTCCATCATCTGCGGGAACAACTCCCGCTCATCGAAGATTGGCCGATCCATATTGAACTCTTCGCCCTCTTTCGCGCGGTAGATGCGATACCCAACGACACGTGGGGGGTCATGATCCAGTGAGTCGTCCGGTGAGATCTTCCAGTGCAGGTCCAGCTGGCGACCAGCGTCATTGCGAACATCCTTCGCATCGATGCTCACCGGCGGGGCCGGACGCTGCACGTCCTGAGCGACCGCGTTACACGGCACCGCCCAGAACACCAGCACGGTGGCGATCAGCACCACCACCCATCGCGAGGTAACAACAGATGCACGACTGGCCACGAGCAACTGCGTTGAAGTTTCAGCCGATCTCATGCAGGTCATCCTTCAATAAGTTCCACGTTGGCGCGGGGAATGAGGGCAGTTTCACCGGAATCGAACTTCACTTCAAGCACACGTGCTTTGGAACCACTGCCGAGCACGTGCTGCTCTGACGGCAAATCGCTGACTTCACCGATTAAGCCGAAATATGGGTCACGAATCACACGAACCGGGCGGCCGAGCTTCAATTGGCCAGGTTCAAAATGCGCTTCCGTTTCGGATTTGAGGTCTTCCTCACTCAGGGGGATGACAATTTCAGGCCGCATCACACCAGCGCGAATCTGCGTCGCGCCGTTCACCGATGCGTCAGATCCCTCTCGCGAGGCAAGCAGTTTGAAGGTTCGCTCGGCCATGTGAATATCGCCGAATCCCTCGGTAATAACCACGGTCAGGCCGACCTGCTCCGACCCGGTAATCGCCACGCCGAGATCGTACCCGAGGAAGTCCCTGAGGTCCTGGTCATCCATGCCACCGGCAATGACTGCCGCCGCTCCGACTTTCACCGCTTTTTCAATCGCTTCATCTGTTACGCGGGCGCCACCGACGATGACAGCGTCTTTCATATCCGGAGTGATCAGTTCGGCGGTCAGTTCCTGATCGTGGCTTTTGCATGCCATACGAATCGGCCCGAAAGTTTCGCCCCCAATGCCGAAGATGCCTTGAATAAAGGTGACTTCCGACTCAATGACAACACCTTCCTTTGGGATCACTTCCACGACTTCACCAGTAAGATACGCCTTGACCTGCACCGGTTGTGCTGCCCCGCGGATGATGACTTGGCCGGTCACGTTGGAAACGGTCTCCAGCGTACCTTCAACCTTGGATTTGTACTCGGTGCGGAACATGCCGAAGATGCCCTTGGTGCGAGCCAAGGGCTCACCAGCCTTGATCCGATCCCCTTCCTTTTTCAACATGCATTCATGCACGTCCGCAGGGGGCATTGACAGCAAGTTGGACATGTTCAGAGGATTCACGTCACCTGGCATGAACGTTTCAGCCACGACGTCACGTGCGTTGACATGGTCACCTTTCTTGACCAGCACCTCGCCGGAGATGGGCAGCAGTCGCTTGGTGCGATGCGTGGTGCGGTTGGTGACTTTCAGTCCTGGTGTATATGCCTGTGCCATGGGAGAGCAAGTGGTAGGTGATATCGATCTGGTGTTCGTGTGAAACTACGTACAACAATTGGGCGATCAGGCCGTAACGGCTGCTTGCATTTCGGGATAAAGCTCCATCGCTTCAACCCACTTCTCGATCGTACTTTGTCGGGCAACCATGTCCTCTGGCAACGCAAGCGGGCGACCACGACCATCAAGGATCAAACCGACTGTGCCACCCTTGACCTGTCGCTGGACGCGCTTGCCCGGGCCTTCACCGAAGTCGAAGCCGCGTTTGGGCTCGATGGTCACCATTGCTGTTTCGCCCGGTCCAAGTGGAAACAGTTTGAGGTCACCGAATGCAATCTCACCGGTTTCGTTCAGCGTCTCGCCCTTGATGGTGTAACTGAAGCAGGGCTTGCCGACCTTGCCCAACCCCTTCGCTGCCACACAGGTGCCGAGATAGACCAGGCAATCACGTTCAAACACTTCCAGAGCGGCCTTGTCGTGTACTTCCGCCAGTACGCCAAGGTGTGGCATCATAAAGATGCTGTCTTTCGCCAGCGTCGTGAATCCCTCCGGCTCGAAGCTGTCCACCAGCATGATCGCTGTCTGGTGCATGCGCGGAGCATGGGAGAGCACACCGCCAGATGCCACCAGCAGGTCCAGCTTCATGTTGTTCACAATCGTCTGGCCACCAACCTGCTGGCTGAAGGTATCGCCGACTGTTCGTTGCTGCTGAACCCCCTTGAGCGTGGTGGCGAATTCCTTGTGCTGGATGTACGCCAACCGTAACGCTTCGCGTGCGACCGCCTGCTCGAAGATCAACGCCTCCTGTGACTGCGGAATCGTGGTGGGACGAATCATTTTGTTCTTGACCCGATTGCGAAGTTCACGCTCATCCATATCAAAGTGGACCCATCGCAACACATTCTCCATGCCTGCTTCAGCACAGACGTTGGAGATTGAATAGCTCATACCTAGATTTGCGCTGACGGTGCGGTTGAACACTTCATCAAACACACTGAACACGTCTGTCGTTGCCCCGCCAATGTCCACACCAACGACGTTGATGTTCTGTAAACGCGCGATTGTCTGGAGGATATTGCCCACCGCACCAGGTGTGGGCATGATTGGGGCATGCGTCCAGCCCATGAGCTTGTCATACCCCGGTGCATGGGCCATGACGTGCTCGAGGAACATGTCGTGAATGGCATCGCGTGCCGGACCGAGATTCTCTCGCTCCAGTACCGGGCGAAGATTGTCCACGATTGTCAGGTCGATTGACTCATCGAACACATCAGCCACAAGCTTTGCCGCTTCCTTGTTGCCTGCATAAATCAGCGGCATGGTGTACTCCGTGCCGAAGCGCGGCTGCGGCTTGGCCGGTGCGATCAACTCTGCAATCTGCACCACGTGCGTCGTCGTACCGCCATCGACACCACCGGAGACGAGGATCATGTCGGGTCGTAGTTCACGAATGCGCTGAATTTGTTCATGCGGTCGCCGCCGATCGTTGGATGCAATCACATCCATGACGATGGCGCCTGCGCCCAGCGCAGCGCGTTTGGCGCTGGCGGCGGTCATTTCGGCGACCACACCTGCGACCATCATCTGCAACCCGCCACCGGCGGATGAGGTCGAGATATAGATATCCGCACCGTCGGTTCCATTAGCCGGGTGAATCAGTCTGCCGTCATCATCGACCAGTTTGCGGCCAGAGAGTTCACCGACTTCAGTCACAGCGTTCACCACGCCCATCGTGACGTCAGCGAACGGGGCTTCAACCGTCGTCGGGGCTTCACCTCGGTGGGTCTGACGGTACACGCCATCCACTTTCTGAATCAGAATCGCTTTGGTTGTGGTTGAACCACAGTCAGTGGCGAGGATGACGTTGATGTTTTCTGGATCAATCTTGCTCATCGTGCTCTCTGGAGGGCTTTGATGGTGAGTCGGAGGGGTTTGATGGGTGGCCCGGGGTCGTATCAACCTCGGCTTCAATACGTTCCAGTTGCTTGACGAAAAAATCTGCTGCCCCACGATGTTCGATCATCTCAGCGAACGCACGATACCGCGTCATGTCCGGCAATGCACGTCGGATGATTGGCAGGATGTGTAAAACCGGCAACGTCAACGAAACAGTCGGTCGGAAGAAATGCATAACGTTTGCGAGGATGTAGTTGGCTGGGCGGTGCATTTCCACGCCGATGAGCGCAGCGGTCGTAAGTCCACGACGAACCATCCAACGGCACGTATCTTCCACCAACTCCTTCTGCTCCTCAGTTGGCGTGAAGTCTGCAGGATCATCGACAGCGAAGGCGTCACGCAACCAGTGTCGGCTCCTGCCGCTCTCCCGGGGAGTCTCTTCTCGAAAGGGCAACTCGTCGCTTGTATTCATTCGTGGTCGCTCCCTGAACGCATCTTCGAGCGGATGTGCTTGAGTACCTGATCGCGCTGCGTACCGAAAAGAAGATGAATCCCGCGATACGCATCCAGTCGCGACGCCGCCGCCCGGGTGGAAAGGTACGCGCCGTGATCGTCATGGACGAAGCGGCGAAGGCGATTCCACGAAATGTGCTTGCGTCTCAACGGATACTTTGCTGTGACACCATTTCGATCGATGGTGAAGGAACTCGGAAAGTAAAAACGATTGAGCGCGAAAACCAGTACAACCAGCGAAGCGACTGCCCATGCCACGCTCTGAAACGAGACATACACAGCACCGGCCATTGCGAACATGGCTATTGCAGCAAGCAGCGCGTGATTCACACGTTCGCGAGCTGGATGTGCCGTCCAGATAAACGCATCGGCGTGCGACGATGCAACCGAGTCGACCGCCTGCGATGCAGCACCTGAAGCCACCGTTGATGCGTCCTGAATGTCCGACTTCGTAATCATGAAGAAAAGAATTTGCAAAAATCACCTTTGCTGGAAGCCAGCGATCGGCACGATAGCTTAACGAATGCGCACCGACACGGAAAGCAGGTAGTAAGAAATCCCACTACGGTCCATGACCCTGCGTTATGTTCTCTTCGCTCTGCCCGTCAGATCGTAGGCACAACGCGCTCCAGAAATCCCCAGAACGCCGGTCATGGCGTACAAACGCTCGTCACGGCAGCAGGGAGCCATTGCTCAATCTCATCATGGGTCCGCACCAGCATGCCGCGAAGCGGATCGACGCAAAGCACCGTCCCGGCAACGCGCTGTCCCTGAACCAAAAACGCAGTTTCGGTCCCCCTCAACACATCACGAGCCGCAAACGCCTCGCAGAGTTGTTCATCAGTCAGCGGAATCGCTGTATTGGCTGCCCGGAGCAACGTACACAAAACCTCCTTCCGTGGTACCTCGGCTCCCAATTGGGCCAAACTTACGGCACGATCAGCCAGTTCTCCCTCGAACGCCGTCTGAGCGATGTTCATACCAACCCCAGCGAGGGCCACACTCTCAACCTGCTCGATCAGCACACCTGCAAGCTTACGGCCGTCGACGAGTACGTCGTTCGGCCACTTGATCCCGACTGGCCGATCGAGAAACTGCTCAGCGGTTCGAGCCGCCGCGATCGCAATCGCAATGGCGAGTCGGCCCGTGACGTCCTGCTGGAGTTGCTGCCGAGCAATCACCATCGTTACCGCGATGCCGCTTTCACCAGTATCGGCCCACAGCCGCCCCATACGCCCCCGTCCGCTCGTCTGTCGAGCAGCGATAACCACATCTCCCGCTGCTGCATTCATTCGACGTGCGGCGTCCTGAGTCGAGTCCGTAGTGCGTAAGAGCACGACACGTTTCAAGGGTCCGGCCGATTCATCAAGCGATCGCTGCAGTGCAGGCGCCCACGTGTGAAGCTCATGGGCATCGTCATTGGCCTGTCTCATCCAACTTGCTCCGCACTCAAATCCAGCCCAATGTCCAGCCATGGTGCACCGTGCGTCACTGCCCCCACCGCGATTCGTTCAACGCCGCTTTCGGCAATCACGCGGACCGTGGACAGATCCACCCCGCCAGACGCCTCCAGCATGATGCGCGAGTGACGCGAATTACGATGATCGACCGCCTGCCGAAGCATTTCCGGCTGCATGTTGTCCAACAACACAATGTCAATCAACCCCGGCTCGATCTCCAAGACTTCTGCAAACTGTTCCAGTGAATCGACCTCCACTTCAACGAAACGAACCTCACGTGACGCTCGCACGCGTCGAGCGGCCTCAGCCAATCGCGCTGCAAGTTCATCATTGGGAATGTGCGCGAGGTGATTGTC
This sequence comes from Phycisphaeraceae bacterium, assembly GCA_003562195.1. GTDB lineage: Bacteria > Planctomycetota > Phycisphaerae > Phycisphaerales > SM1A02 > PWVT01. The sequence goes on from PWVT01000210.1 coordinate 7,555, forward strand.
CTTATACAACGCCGCGTCAAACAAACCGATACGGTGCAATGTTGCACCGCCGCATGCCACGGCGTATTTTTCCAGTGCACGAAGGGCCGGGATGGTTTTCCGCGTATCACAAATCGTCGCCTTGGTCCCAGCCACAGCTTTCACATAGGCCCCGGTCAACGTGGCGATGCCGCTCAATCGGCCAAGAAAGTTCAGAACCGGACGCTCGATCGCCAGCAATGCAAGTAATGGACATCGTATTTCAGCCAACACATCGCCCGCCCGGCACCGCTGCCCATCACCCATAAGCACCGACAGTGATGCTTCAAGACCGCGATGAGCCAAGTATCGTTGCACCACCGCCATCCCTGCAACGATGCCATTCTGTCGAGCTGCCAGCACGCCCGTGTCCATCCGTTCAGCGTCGATAATACTCGTTGATGTGATGTCGCCAACGTCATCAAGGTCCTCACGAACCGCAAGGTCAAAAACTGGATACACCGCCGCGTCGGTCAGTAACGCGTCGGCTAGTTGGTCCAGTGATAGCTGGTTGAAATCGAGCATCGCCCAAGTCTATCCGCCACCCGCATGGGCGGCAGAGACCGGGGCGATGCAATTCAGTGAATCAATGATGCTGAGAGATGTCTAACCCTTGCGAAGGACGTAGAACTGCACCGCGTTTCCACGCTGCACACGAAGCCGCACGCCTTGCGCGAGATCCTGATCCTCCATCACTTCGTGATAGTCCTCTGCGCGCTGAATCTCATGGTTCCCAACCGTCAGGATGACATCGTTCGGTCGAATCCCGGCTTGACCACTGAGACTGCCCGGGTCTACACCACGCACAACGACTCCCCGTGCTTCACGCAGGCCAAGTTGCCGGGCCATCTCCTGTGTCACGGACTGCACACTCAGTCCGAGGGCATCAGTCTGAGTCTGCGGACGAGCCATTGAGGCAACTTCATCCGGAGTGGGCCGCATTCCCAGCGTTACTTCACGAGTATGATGCTCTCCATCACGGAACAACTCCAATTCCACGACGGTATCCGGCGGATTGAGCGCGATGATGTCACGCACCTGCTCCATTTCCCGGACGGCGCGGCCATTGACACTCACAATCACATCACCCACACGGACCCCTGCTCGCTCTGCGGGGCCATCAGGAATCAGATCTGCAACGATAACACCCTCAGCCATTGGGTACCCAAGCGACTCAGCCAGTGCTTCGGAAAGCGGGTTCATGGAAATACCCAGATATCCACGGATCATCTGTCCGTGCTCAATGATGCTCTGAACCACCGGATCAGCGATACTGCTGGGAATTGCAAATCCAATGCCCATATACCCCCCGGTACGCGACGCAATGGCGGTGTTGATGCCAATGACCTCTCCGAACAGGTTTACCAGCGGCCCGCCCGAATTGCCTGGATTGATCGCTGCGTCAGTCTGAATGAAGTTCTCAAAACCTACCACGCCCTGGCTGCGGATGATGCCAAGCTGGCGTCCGGTCGCACTAACGATCCCTGCAGTCACTGTGTTTTCAAAGCCGAAGGGATTGCCCACTGCAAGCACCCACTCACCAGCGTTGAGATCATCCGAATCGCCAAACGTAGCAGCGATCAGCGTGCTCTGTGGTTCGATCTGCAGCACGGCCAGATCAGTCTCCTGATCGACCCCTACCACGCTGGCGTCGTACTCATCACCATTGACCAGACGAACCGAGATGTTGTCCGCCTCAGCAATCACGTGATAGTTGGTCACGATAAAGCCATCAGTGCTGACTATCACTCCTGATCCTTGTCCTTGTCGCATCCGTGGCTGCTGTGGCGTTGGTTGCTGCTGCTCACGAAAACGTGGCTGGCCGGGCATGCCCTCGAAGAAACGCTCAAAGAAATCCTCAAACGGATCACGGCCAAGACCATTGGGCCGCTGCGGCCGCTGTGGTTGTGGCACCTCGGCTGTGGTCGTGATATTGACGACCGATGGTCCGATTGTTCTCGTCACTTCCTGAAACGCTTCAGAGACATTCAGCGCGTAGCGAAGCTGCTCATCGACATCTGGTGAGGCAGTTGCTGGTTGCTGTGCCATGGCCGAAGTGCCACTGAACATGACGATCGCTGCAAGTACGCAGAACACTCGAGATCCTGCTGTGCGGTTCGATGGGGAGATATTCATTATGGATGTACCTCGCAAGTTCAATTGTGACTTCTCATGTTGCGCTGTTGTGATTGTCAGGCGAGAGATTCGTTGGACGGGTCGGGTTGGAGCCAACGTTTCACCCTTCACTTCATACTGGCGATCCTCTGATCCATGTTCGCGCATTGTTCAAAAAGCGTGCCAGCCACCTGCCAATCCGACCCTGGTTGAACGAATCATATTCCATCCTGATGCTGCTCAAACAGCGACCAAAGACTAGACTGCCCTGCCACTTTGGCACCGCACGGTGGTATTCCGATTCATGTATTGAGGAATCTTTATGAGTGTAACTATCTTCGACAAGATTCTCGCCGGCGAGATCCCCTGTCATCGTGTGTACGAGGATGGGCAAGTTTTGGCATTTCTCGATATCGCGCCACTCTCTCGTGGCCACACCCTGATCGTTCCCAAGGAGGCCAAAGCCCACCTGCATGAACTTTCTGATGACTCGGCAGCGGCCATCGGCCGAGTGCTGCCTCGACTGGCAAGGGCGGTACTCAAAGCCAGTGGAGCAACCGCCTACAACGTCTTGCAGAACAACGGCAAAGCGGCCAACCAGGCAGTGATGCACGTGCACTTTCATATCATCCCGCGCTTTGACAACTCTGGCCTTGGCCTGACATGGAACGCCGGATCACTCGAGGACGCAGATGCGCTTCGTATGAAAATCGTCAACGCGATGGAGTCGGACTCACCATGAGATATGATGGCCCTCAAACCATCATCGGCTGGCGTGAGTATGTGGCCTTACCGGATTTCGGTGTACAGCACATCAAGGCCAAGGCCGATACCGGCGCACGCACCAGCGCATTAGATGTCGCCAATCTTGTCGAGCTTGACGACGGCCGGGTGCGTTTCGATCTCATGATCGATCGAACGCACCCGGAACAATCCGTCACCGTTGAGGCCGAAGTTGTGCGGTTCGCCAAGGTGAAATCCAGTTTCGGACAGGCGCATACGAGGCCGATCATTGAAACACGTATCCGAGTCGGGTCGGTGGAGAAAGTTGTACAGTTCGGTCTATTGTGTCGCCGAAACATGCTCTGCCGAATGCTGCTTGGACGAGCCGCGCTCTCGCCGGAGTTTCTCGTCGATCCCGATCGTCGCTATTTGCACGGGCGCAAACCGCGAGCCACTCGCCGGAAGAAGAAACCCTCCACATGAAGATTGCCATCCTCTCAAGAAATCCTCGCCTCTATAGCACGCGACGACTGCGACAGGCAGCAATCAACCGCGGCCACAAAGTGCGAGTGCTGGACACGCTGAACTTCTCAATTCATGTGGAGGAGCGGAATCCCGATTTGTTCTACCGGGCCAAACCATTGGAACAATTCGATGCAGTCATTCCGCGCATCGGTGCTTCCATTACCTTCTTCGGCACTGCGGTCGTGCGGCAGTTTGAGCAGATGGGTGTGTTCAGTCTGTCGGCATCACAGGCCATCTCCGTCTCGCGTGACAAACTCCGCTCTCTACAGATTCTCAGCCGCCACGACATCGGCATGCCGCCTTCAGCATTCGTGCGCAGCAAGTCCGATGTCCTGCCAGCAATTGAAGAAGTCGGCGGTGCGCCGGTCATCATCAAATTGCTTGAAGGGACACAGGGCGTCGGTGTGATTCTTGCGGACACCATCAAGGTGGCAGAGGCGATCATCGAAACCCTGCAAAGCGCCAAGCAGAATGTGCTGATTCAGAAGTTCGTCGCAGAGAGCAAAGGCCGCGATGTGCGTGCATTCGTCGTGGGCGGGCATGTCGTCGGTGCGATGCGGCGTACGGCGCAGGGACAGGAGTTTCGCAGCAATGTCCATCGCGGCGGAAAGACCGAGTCGATTGAACTGAGCCCGGAGTATGAACGCACCGCCGTGCGAGCTGCGCAAATCATGGGCCTGCGTGTTGCTGGCGTGGACATGCTCGAAGGCGATGACGGGCCGCAGGTGATGGAAGTCAATTCATCGCCTGGCCTGGAGGGGATCGAGAAAGCCACGAAATTCGACATTGCTGACATGATCATCCAGCACTTGGAAGAGCAGGCCTCGTTCCCGGAACTGGACCTCCGCCAGCGATTGACTCTCAACAAGGGCTATGGCGTGGTTGAAGTGCCGGTTTCCAAGGGATCAGAATTGGTCGGCCAGACCCTTGCTCAGGCCCAGTTGCGTGAGCGTGATGTTCAGGTGCTAAGCATTACCCGTCGCGATCTCGTCATTCCGAACCCAGGTGGCACACGGGAAATCCTCGTTGGCGACACGTTGCTGTGTTACGGAAAACTGATCGCCCTTCAGGCGTTGATTCCCCCTGCGAAGACTCGACGGCGAAAGAAGAAAAAGAAAAAAGCTGCGACAGGCCGATAGCGCGTTGTGAAATTCTGATTCTTCACTTGCTGAGCTAAGATGTAGCCATGGCCAAAAGACCGAAGCTGACCATCGCTGGCACGACCATTCCAGCAGGTGAGATATGCGACCTTCGATTGAAAGTAAGCGAAAGCTACACCGGCGACCCCATCGCCATTCCCATGCGGGTTATGCGTGCTGCCAAGCATGGGCCAACGGTGTTCATCAGTGGTGCAGTACACGGCGATGAGATTAATGGCACTGGCATCATCCGAGAATTGATGTTCGGCCCTGAGTTTGCGTTGCAAACCGGCACGTTGATTCTTGTTCCGATTGTCAACAGCTTCGGCTTTGAAACCCACTCGCGTTATCTCCCCGACCGTCGTGATCTCAATCGATGTTTTCCCGGCTCCATGTCTGGGCGCGGTTCGATGGCCAATCGAATTGCGGGCAGTTTCTTCCATGAAGTCGTCACCAAGTGCGACTACGGGATCGACCTGCACACGGCTGCGGTGCGACGAACAAACTATCCGAACATACGCGCGGATCTGAGTGACGCCAATGTGAGACGGATCGCGCATGCGTTCGGTTGCGAATTGATCGTCAATGGCAAAGGGCCGCTTGGCTCGCTGCGCCGAGAGGCCTGCAAAGCCGGCTGCGCGACAGTTATTCTTGAAGCTGGTGAAATCTGGAAAATCGAGCCCGGCGTGGTGGAGGTCGGGGCACGCGGGGTTCGTAACGTATTGAAAGAGTTGGGTATGGTGAGCGGGGAACCGGAGCCGCCTCTCTATCAGACGCGGATCGACAAGACGACTTGGGTACGTGCTGAACTTGGCGGAATTCTGAGTTTCCACATTGCTCCCGGTGAGATCGTCGAGGTCGGGCAACCAATTGCAACGAACGTGAGCGTCGTCGGGGATGCCAAGAGCATTCTCATTTCCCCTGCCGATGGCATCGTGCTGGGCATGACGACGTTGCCTGCGGTCAAGCCAGGCGAGCCGGTCGTTCACATTGCCGTACCGCGCAAACGTATCAGCCGCATTCGTCAGGAGATGAAGCAGGCGACTGCCAATGGGAAGAAGAAACGAACCCGTCGATCCATCCAGCAAGATTTGACGACGAACATTATTGTCCACCCTCCTGATCATCATGATGCGCATTGGGCGGAACCCAATTCCAGTTAACTGTGCAAAATCATGTTCGCGATGGCCTGCGTCGTCTGCCGGTTCGTTTCTGACGCGAATGGTTGAATGTTGATTCATGCAACTGGCGGGTTGCCAACGCACTGGTTGCAGCCAATGCCAGTACGACGACACCGACGATGATGTTGTTCCACACGAGCGGCTCGATGTTCGCCAGCCCCAGCACAAATGGGCTGACCAACAGCCAGATGCCCAGTACAAAATTTACCCAACTCACTCCTTCGTACTCAGTCGGTTGCAAGACTCGAACCAGAGCCATGACACCTACGGCAAGGCCAAGCACGATGCTGTTCCACACGGCTGCCTCCACACCCGAATACCCCAAAGCAAACGGAGCAAGAATCAGCCAAAGACCTGCGACGATATTGATGCCGCTGGTGCTGAATACCGTCTTGACCTCTGGTGGCGCGTCCTCAAAATCATAGTCCTCGCGCATTCGCGGCTCATGCTCGTGCGCCTGATCGGAATAATCGCGTCGCTGGCGATACGACAGCGGCTCACGGAGTTCTGTCTCGGTCTCATGCGATGAATGAATGTCATTCGGGTCGGGATCATGGGTGATTTCGCGACGATGAGATTCACTTCGACGTTCAGGGTATTGCTCCTGGATCATGGTTCACCTCTCTTCAAGTGAATTGACGCAGCAGGCGCATCCAAGGCATTGTGCTCACTGCAGCTCAATCGGGATTTCGTCCCGTTCCAACCACCGAGGGGGTTTACTTTCCGCCTGGCACAGCATCGGGTATATTGCTGCTCCGAATGCCATTCCGGAAGCTTTACACCGACATATCCCGTTCGAATTGCCTGGAGGAACTTTGGTGAGCACGCTTGAATCCATCGCACGAGATTGCAAAGAAAAGATGAAGCGGTCCATCGAGTACTTCGAACGCGAACTTCGTGGTATTCGCACGGGCCGTGCCACCACGGCCCTGATCGACTACGTCAAAGTCGACTATTACGGCAACGCAACGGACCTCCGAGAGCTAGCGGCTATCAGTGTGCCGGAGTCATCGCAGCTTCTGGTCAAGCCCTTTGACCCCAGTGCAAAGAGTGAAATCGTCAAGGCCATCGAAACGGCCGATCTTGGGCTTAACCCGATGGTGGACGGCCAGACGATTCGTATCAATGTCCCCCCACCTTCAAATGAGCGACGAAAACAGTTGGTCGGCCAGGTCAAAAAGATGGCTGAAGACTCGCGCGTGTCCATCCGTAACGAGCGCCGTGATGCCATCAAACAAATCGACCAGCTTGTCAAGGACAAAGCCAACGGCATCTCCGAAGATCAAGGTAAGGCGGCCAGGGGCAACATTGAGGACCTCACGAAAGAACACATTGGGACAATTGATCAACTCTGCGACAAAAAGGCAGCCGAGATCGAAGAAACCTGAGCATCTGATCCAATCAACTTTCGTTGTACACCTTGCGCCGTCGCGCCGGCGCGATGCCGAGTTGCTGTCGATATTTCACCACCGTCCGCCGCGCGATATCGATGCCGCGCTTTTTCAATTCCGCAGCCAGTGCATCATCGTTGAGCGGTTGGGATTTATCCTCAGCATCCACAACCTCTTGCAGCGTGGCTTTCACTGCCTCCCAGCTCATCGAGCTTCCGCTTGATGTCTCAGTGCCGCCGGAGAAGAACTTTCGAAGCGGAACCATTCCTCGTGGTGTTTGCATCCACTTGTCCGCCACCGCCCGACTGACCGTAGCCACATGAATGCCCAGTTGATCCGCCACTTCAATCATCGGCAACGGTCGCAAGTGCTGTGGGCCATGGTCGAAATACTCTCGCTGCCTCGTCAGCACGACATTAACCACGCGCAGCAGCGTGTTCTTGCGCTGATTGATCGACTCAATCAGCCACACTGCATTACGTACGTTGTTGGTGATGAACTCGCGAGCATCCTTGTCCACCGAGCGGTCCTTGGCCAATTGCTCGTAGCGCGGTGAGACACGCAGCGGCGGCATGATGCCGTCACACAGCGAGGCAATGTACGAATCGGACTGCTCGTCATACTCCACCGCGACATCGGGCACGATCGGTGCCACGCCTTCATCAACCAGGTCACGCCCGGGACTGAGGTTCAGCTTGCGCATCATGGCCATCGCGGCTTGAATGCGCTGCATGGACAATTCCGACTTGCGTTCAATCTGCGGCAGGCGATTCTGCACCAGGTCTTCAAAATGATCCTGAATCAATGCCCGCGCATCGGCCCATGGCTGCGCGTCATCTGCATCGGCCTGAAGCGCGTCGATCTGCAGGAGCAGACATTCACGCTGATCGCGGGCGGCCACCCCGGGCGGGTCGAGCATGTGCTGCACTGCGTGCAGCGCTTCATGCCACCGCTCACGGGTCATCTGCTCGGCAGCGAGGCCGGCAATCGTGCGGTTCTGATCAATGATCGTGTCCATGTCCGCACCCAGCAGGCCGTCGGAATCGACATATCCAATGATGCGCTCACCCAATGCTGCAATGTCCGGCTCGACCTCCGTGAAGGACCATTGGTGCAGTAACTGTTCAGTCAGACTTTCGCCCCGCGCTGCGAGATTCGCCATCGCATCCATTTTGCGATCACGCTCACCAGCACTACGCGATGCGGAATAACGCTCGGAGGAGTAGGTGTTGTCTGAGGCCTCGGAATAATTTGATTCAAACGCACTGAGGCGTTCGAAATCGTCAGACTCCTTGCCCTCGTCGCCTACGACCAGTTCACGGCGATCCAGTCGATCATCTCGTGTGTCATCGCCATCAAGCAGATCGCGCTCGCCGTCGGAACCAGGTTCGACCAACTCCAGCGCAATGTTGGATTCCAGTTCCTGTTCGATGCGTTCCTGCAGCGCAAGCATGGGAAGCTGCAGAATCTCCATCGACTGGATCATCCGCGGCGCCAGCTTCATGTGCTGGCCGAGCTTCATATGTTGGCTGGTGTCAAAACGCATGGTTCAATGAATTGTATCGGGTATTCCGGTCACTCCCTGCCAATTGCAGCGCAAAGATGCTCAAGAAATCGCTGGCATGAATGGCTGATCCAATTGTGCCGGTAGAGCAACGAGCAGAGCAGCTTTTTCTATCACAGATTCCCACCTGCAATCGCAATGCTGTTGTTCTTGACACAAATGGGCTGTATATCTCACCGCGCGACGGCCGCACCTGTTCGGGTTGGAAGTTTCGTACAGTCCCGTTCACCATACACCTCCTTTCATTAACGGGGCAGCGGCAACGCTGGCGCGCGCAGAAAAACATCGCAATTCAGATTGTCCTTCAATTACAGGCGCAGAAAACTTTGTTTTTGCACGATTTCTGTCCGCCCCACTGCTCATCGGCGCGCGCAGACACACCACTTACGATACCGACTGCCGGCCCGCGATGGCATCAGCCAACACGGCCTTGCTTGCATATTCAAGCTGCGAGCCCGCCGGAAGCCCTCTCGCCAACCGGGTCACCTTCACACCCTTGCGCGACAGTTGGTCCGACAAAAATAACGCTGTGGAATCACCTTCCAAATTCGGGTTCAGCCCAAGAATCACTTCCGTAACCTTCACGCCACGACTGTTCTTTGCGGGATGATCCACGCGATCATACAGGTGCTGAATCGTCAGATCCCCCGGCTCGATGCCGCTAAGCGGGTCCAACCGGCCGGTCAGCACGTGATACACGCCGGAGAACATGCCGGTCTGTTCCAGACTGATCAAATCACGTGGCTGTTCAACCACCAGAACTGCCGAGGCATCGCGTCGGTCATCGGCGCAGATGCGGCATGGATTAATATCGGTCAGGTTGTAACACACCGAGCAGTAGCGCACGTTCTGTTTGACATCCGCAATCGCCTGACTGAGCTTCATGGCGTCCTCGCGTTGGGCTTTGAGCAAGTGAAATGCCATGCGTTCAGCACTTCGCCGACCGACGCCGGGCAGCTTGCACAATTCGTCGATCATGCGATCAACGGGCTCGGGGTAGGCGCTATTGACGTGGTTGTTCATGGAGCGAGGTTCGGGCGGTCACGCAATACCGCACGCGACGATCAGGTCATCAAGCCGCCGAGCCCGCCGGGCGGCAACGGCAATCCCATTTCACCGGCTGCATCAGCCATCTGCTGCTCAGCCGCTTCACGGGCCTTGGTCAGTGCGGCGTTGACCGCACCGACGATCAGGTCCTGCGCCATGGCCCGGTCATCGGGGTCATGGGCATCGACCAACCCAGCCAGCAGCGCCTGATCGACTTCAATCGACACCACGCGCATTAACCCGTTGGCTTTGGCCCGAACAGCCCCACCGCCAGTCTCGGCTTCGACGACTAACTCGCCGAGTTGCTCCTTGACCTCAGCCATCTTGGCTTTGATCTTGGGCAGGTCTTTCATCAGGCCGGCCAGGTTGGCCATATTCTTGAAACTGTCGATCATGCAATCTCAAAACAAGCGAGTGATTGAACCAGTGATTGTAGAGCAGATCACAGCGCCCCGTCGGTGGTTGCCGGGCACCATCGGGATTGACTGCTCGTGGGGTGTCCATTGACGACCTGCAGAGGCAGGTCATCTGCTCAGGCCGGGCTGGGAATTGCATTGCCTGGCGGCTCTTCACCGGGGTCTTCCCGAACGGTCGATGGCGGTTTCACCGTCGAGTTACCCTTCGACTCCTGTTCGAGTAACTCGGCGATGGTGGGCTTATCAAGCCGGTCGCCGCGCATGATGCGCTTGATATCCTCGCCTTGGAGCGTTTCGTACTTGAGCAGCGCTTCAGCAATGGCGACGGTTTCATCCCAGTGCTCGTCGAGAATGCGCTCTGCGTCCTTGTATGCCTCGTCAATGACGCGTTTGATCTCTTCATCAATGATTCGCGCCGTTTCGTCGGAGTAGTCTTTCTCGGCGATGTACGACTCCTTGGTATCGGAGCCAGCGTAGTTGACGAACCCAAGCCGTTCGGACATGCCCCATTGGAGAATCATGTGCCGGGCGTAGTTGGTCGCCATTTGGATATCCATGGCAGCACCGGAGGAGACGTCATCGGTCTTGCGTTTCTCCGCGATACGACCGCCGCACAGCACGCGCATGGTGTCGAGCACATACTTCTGGCCGTAGCCGTAGCGGTCCTTCTCGGGCAAACTAAATGTCGCGCCCATCGCCTGGCCACGAGGAATGATCGTCACCTTGTGCACCGGATCTGCATGTTCAAGCAATTCCTGCACGACCGCATGGCCGGCCTCGTGATAGGCCGTGGCGATGCGCTCTTGCTCCTCGATCTTGCGCGATTTCCTTGCCCGGCCGAAACGGACCTTGTCCCTCGCTTCTTCCAGATCTGACTGCTCGACGTACTGCTTGTTACCCAGCGTCGCGATGATGGCTGCTTCATTGATGACAGCCGCGAGATCTGCACCAGAAAACATGGGAGTACCGCGCGCCAAACGCTCGAGGTCAACATCCGGAGCCATGGTCACCTTCTTGGCATGGACGCCGAGAATCTGCTTGCGACCGAGCAGGTCGGGCAGCGTGACATCCACACTGCGGTCAAAACGACCGGGTCGCGTCAGCGCGGGGTCGAGAACATCGGCGCGATTGGTGGCTGCGATGACAATCACTTGATCGTTGGCCTCAAAGCCATCCATCTCGACAAGGATCGCGTTGAGCGTCTGCTCGCGTTCATCATGCCCACCTGAGGAAAAACCACCGCCGCGCCGACGGCCGACAGCGTCGATTTCATCCAGGAAGATGATGCACGGAGAATTTTCCTTGGCCTGTTTAAACAAATCGCGCACACGCGATGCGCCCACGCCAACGAACATCTCGACGAAGTCCGAACCGGAGATCGAGAAAAACGGCACTTCCGCCTCGCCTGCGATGGCCTTGGCAAGCAGGGTCTTACCGCAGCCGGGAGGGCCGACAAGCAGGACGCCTCGGGGAATGCGTCCGCCAAGCCGCTGAAACTTCTTGGGGTTTTTCAGGAATTGCACAAGCTCTGCGACTTCATCCTTGGCTTCGTCAACACCAGCCACATCGTCGAAGGTGATGCTGACATTTTCCTTGGAGGAAATGCGGTGCTTGGACTTCCCGAAGCTGCCAAGCATTCCGCCGGGGCCGGCACCTGCCGAGCGCATCGACCGCGCAATGAGAAACCAGATGATGAGAATGATCAGCAAAATGGGGCCGAACGCCAGCAGCACATTGAACCACGGGCTGGTGGATGTGTCGTAAGTGGTGCTCGCGCCCAGTTCTTCAAGCCGTTCACCGAAACGGTCGCGATGATCCGCATCGATTTTGACCCAGACAGCCGCACCTTCGGTCGTCGGCGGGAATCCTTCAGTGCCGGCCTTGACCACCGCGGTCACCTTGTCGGCTTCAATCGTGACATGGTTGTCCTTGATTTTGCCCTGTTCGACAAGGCGGACGAACTCCTGCCATGTATCGATCTCGGTGCCGCCACGGTTATTGTTGAGCACCACGAAGAGCATGATCAACAAGCCGAGGATGAGCACCCAACTCAGGATGCCTCGGTTGAACTTGGGCTGCGGGGCCTGCGGCCGTTTGCCGTTGTCGCCGTTGCCATCCTTGCCGGAGTTTCCGGGGGGGGCTGGGTCTCGGTCTTTGTCACGCTGGTGCGAGCGGTGCGGTTTTTTGTAGTCCTTCGACATGCGGTGTAGGTACGTAGCTCGTGAGGGAAAGGATCAGCAAGAGAGGCGGCAGTCGGGTTTACCACTGTGCCTGCATTTCATCGACAATGTCGCGTGCCAACTGCTGTACGACGGCAAATTGGCCGATTTCCAGCGATTCTCCGCTGGGGTTCGAGGGGACAAAAAGCGACGTACCCTCAAATGACCGTCGCTCTACAAGACGGGTATCCGTGCGAAGATCCGTCCATCGAAAATCCACCGATACCCGGACAATGAGTTCCTCAGTCAGCCCGGTCAAACGGGACTTTGAGATCGGATCCAGTTCAACACGGCGAATGTGCCCGATAAGAATCGTATCCGCGCGAATCGTCGGGGCTACTTTATATGGCGTTCGTCGTTCAATTTCCTTGATCAATGCATCGGTGAGTTGAAACTCGACATCGCGATGAAAAGTATCGTTCTCGAAGATCGGCACAGCAATCGTGGCGACATCCCGCTGAAACAGCGATTGTGTGGAGTAGCCCTGTGTCGGGTCCGATGCACACGACACACCGCCGATGGTCCACAGCGCTGCGACGACAAGACAGACGATCACCCGCGTGGCAATGGCAAACGCTTGGCTGCTCATGGTGAAGCAGTCCCCTGTCGCATGGCTTCATAATCAGGCGTCTGTGCTTGAATGCGTTCCGGCAGCCGTGGGAGGATCTCCTCGACAAGTTGCAGCCCCTCAGCAGCTGCGACGGTGCCGAGGTAGCGATTCACCAGCCGGCGGATGGACAGTTCAGCCGAGATCACATCGCCGGTGCGTAAGTACCAGCGTGCCTGTTGGAGCATTTTCTGTGCGTTAGATTCGTCGATGCGCACCAGCAGTGCGTCCGCGCCGACCTGCTGTGCGGTCTGCGGCTCAACACGCTGCAACTCCTGCAGCCGCAAGCGCGCTTCTTGTAAACCCGCAGCGTCATATTGCGGGCCTTTGAACGAGGCAAGGTGCGCATAGATTGCACGACGGCGGGCCTTGGAGATCTGCTCCGAGTCAGGGAAGTTCTCCAGAAACAGGTCGTACATTTCCGCAGCCATGGGCATGTTGCGTCGGCGGAAGTAAAAATCGCCAAGTTCCATCCCTGCCTCTTCCGCAAGGCGACTGCCGGGCATTCGCTCCTGAATGCGAATGAGCAGTTCTTCAGCTTCGGCAGAGGCATCGACGATTTTCAGCCCCCACAACCGTCGCCGCTCACCATGTGCAAAGCGCTGGGCAATTTCAAACTCTCGCTGCAAAGCGGTGGTAAACGCCTCGCTGCCGGGATACACGCGGGCGATGTATTCGTAATCGAACAGGGCCTTGTAGAGATGATCGCGCCCGACCCACGCATCGCCACGAATGAGATACGCATCGGGCAGATTCGGATGACGGGTGTGCTCGTCGATCCATCGCGTGGAGAGATTGATCGCGCGGACGTAATCCTCAGCAGCGAGCGCTTTGCGTGCTTCGGCAAGCTGCCACTCGGGGCTGTCCGGCTCCGGGGATTCGACTGCGGTCCATTGATCGTCATCCGTCAGTGTGAATCGCTGCTGTGCCGTGACGGTCGTGGCGAAGACAAGTGCAATGCAAAAAAACGCGGCTGCACGCAAGATCGGTGTTGGACGGCACATCATGACTGCAATAGTACGTTGGCATGACCGGTTCCTCAACGCGAGGGAGCCGATGGAATCAATTGGCAAGGGCTGCGCTTTCCAATCCATGCGCCAACGCCACCGGTTCATTGGTCAGTACGCCCCGGTTCATGTTGATGGCGTTCGCAAAGTGGGCATCGCGTTTGGCAAGTTGGTCCGAGCCGTGCTCCGCAAGACGAAGCACCCACGGCAGTGTGGCGTTGGTGAGCGCTTGCGTGGAGGTGCGTGCCACAGCACCGGGCATGTTGCCGACACAATAGTGCTGCACGCCATCCACGGTGTAGATTGGATTAGAATGGGTAGTGACCTTGGCTGTCTCCACGCAGCCGCCCTGGTCGATGGCGACATCGACAATCACCGAGCCGGGCTTCATGTGTTGCAGATCGGCTCGACGAATGAGATGCGGCGCCTTCGCCCCCGGAATCAGCACCGCACCGACCACAAGATCAGCCCAACTGAGATGCTCGCGAATGGCCTGCGGATCGGAATAAATGGTAATGACATTGGGCGGCATGAACTCGTTGAGCTCGCGTAGGCGATTGATGTTGACATCCATCACCACAACCTTTGCGCCCATGCCTGCAGCGATGGTCGCAGCACACGTGCCGACAACGCCGCCGCCGAGGATCAACACATGCCCCGGCTCAACGCCCGGCACGCCACCCAGGAGAACGCCAAGGCCACCCTGTGGCCGTTCGAGGTATTTCGCTCCCTCCTGCACCGAGAGTTTGCCCGCAATCTCGCTCATCGGTGTAAGCAGCGGCAGTGAGCCCCGTGAATCGGTGAGTGTTTCATACGCCACCGCGATGCACTTGGATTCGAGGCATCCGATGGTCAAATCACGGTCTGCGGCGAAATGGAAGTAGGTGAAGACGATCTGCTCCTCACCGATCAACGGAATTTCGGCCGGCTGTGGCTCTTTGACTTTGACGATCATCTCGGCCCGCTGCCAGAGTTCTTCAGCCGTGGGAACAATCTCAGCCCCTGCAGCGTCGTACAGTTCATCAGGAAACCCACTGCCAACCCCTGCCCCGGCCTGAATAAGCACTGTATGGCCGCGTTGTACCAGCATCTCTGCGCCGACGGGGCGCAGACCAACACGGTATTCATCGAGCTTTACTTCTGTGGGCACGCCAACGATCATGAAAGTATCTCCAGCAGGGTGTGAACAACGCATGATACCGCGAGGTGGACGTTCTGTGCCGTGTGATACACACGGAATCTATCTCCGTTACACCGGCCATCAGCCGCACAGATCGAGCGCGGGTGCAGGAATTTTGCTACGATCATCGTTTGACGCGCCGGGAGTGACCGGCGCATTGCAAGTAGAAGGATTGACCTTATGACGCGCGTTCTTATGACCAGCATGCTTCTTGGATCGGCTGCCGCTTTTCTCGTCTTGTCCGCAAGCCCATTGGCACAAAGCACCTTTGCAGCTCAGGGAACATCCGGGCCGCGAGAATCCATCCAGGATGTGCTGCAGGAACTCAATTCCTCATCGCTGGTGCAAGGCAGTGATCGAATCAAGAGCTACGAGATTCTCTTTGATGCGTATCTCGACCTGACCGAGCCGCCGTTCACCGTTGGTATTGCGTTCAATCTCACCACGATTCACCCCGGTATGGATGGCTGGGACGATGTCAGCGCCTGGGCCGAGTCAAACCCACACATGGCTGACGCCATCATCCGCGTCAAGGATCGCCGCATCGTCGGCCTGCCCTACGGCCGGGAGAACGTCCCGCAGAAGTTTCGCTCGGCCAATCTCGTCGCTGACGTCGCTGCAGATGGTGACCTGCGCAGAAACGAGTTCCCGTACCTCAACGCGTTAGAAACGATCAGTGCCTTCACATGGGCGGAGGTCTATCGGCTGATGGAAGGCAATCAGGTGGATCGCGCGCTGGAGTTGGCAATGGCCCACCTGGCCGTTGTCCGGCAGTTTTGTGATCGCGATTTCATGCGTGAGAAGGTCCACAGCATTTCACTGCTCACCGATGCACTGTCCAATACGCGCGACGTGTTTTATCTGTACATGGATCGCATCAGCGCCGATCAGTTCCGGGATATCGCCGTCAGTGAGATTCCGTTCCTCAGGCCGGACCGCAATGCGCTGTTCATGCCCGAGGGTGACCGAATCGTTTCTGAAGCACTGATTCGAGGTGTGTTTGACAGCCGTGGCCAGGCCGATCGAGAGAAGTTCCCCTCGACCTTTGCCGCCATACAAGCCGATGATGAACCGCTGACGCGATTCGGCGCAGCACGCCGATGGGCCATGATCGCTGAGGTTCATGGCAGTCTTGATGCATCGCTGGAGCGGCTCACGCTCGTCTATGACGATTGGTGGCGACGATGGCGCGTGCAGGAGTACGATCCGATCCTCGACGTGCAAACGCAGTTCGATCGCACCAATGCCATCCGATACGCAGCGGTGCTCGAATCCATTCAGAACATCGAAGACCTTTTCGAGTACCGCAAGCAGCTTATCGTTGCGGTCAACGGTACGGCTGTCTCTGCCGGAATATGCGCGTACAAGCGAACGTTTGGAACGATTCCGCGCGATCACAAACTCACGTACGCGCAGTTCGTCCGCAAGGCCTCGGATGTCGACCCCTACGATCGGGCCTATGACCATCTGAGCTACATCCACACCAATTCCCGCCATTCCATCGACACGTCCTATGGCCGCATCTGGGTGGAACGCGATCAGGGTATCCTGTATTCCCGAGGTCAAAATCACCACGATGACCGTGCAGTCGTTCACACCGATGACGGCATGCAGGGCGACATTGTCGTTTGGCCACCCATTCGTGCACTGGCCCGGCAGCAGAACCTGCTTGATTGATTCTTTCCATGCCCAATTCAGACAACACCGTTCATAAACTCATCATCATCGGCAGCGGGCCGGCTGGATGGACCGCTGCGATTTATGCAGCACGCGCCAACCTTGATCCCGTCTGTTACGTCGGCGTTGCCAAGCAGAATCCTGCGCCCGTGCTTCCCGGCGGACAGCTCATGCTTACAACCGATGTCGAGAACTATCCCGGTTTCCCCGACGGAGTTACCGGTCCGGACATGATGGACAAGTTTCAGAAGCAGGCCGAGCGCTTTGGCACCACCGTCATCAACCAGGAAATTGAATCGTGTGACTTCTCCCAGCGACCGTTCACGTTGAAAACATCCAAGGGTGAAACCGTCCGCGCTCACGCTGTCATCATCGCCACTGGTGCGACGGCTAACTGGCTGGGCCTCGAGAATGAACTTCGCCTGGCACAAATCGGCGGCGGTGTCAGCGCCTGTGCCGTTTGTGATGGTGCGCTCCCGCTGTTTCGTGATCAACCCCTCGCTGTCGTGGGTGGCGGGGACACCGCGATGGAAGAAGCGAGCTACCTCACCAAATTCGCCTCAACGGTGTACATCATCCACCGCCGCGAAGAGTTCCGCGCATCCAAGACCATGCAAGATCGCGTCCTCAAGGCCGACAACGTCAAGGTCCTCTGGAACAAGGTCGTCGAGGATGTGTATGGCGATGAAAAGATTACCGGTGTGAAGCTGAAGGACACCGTGACCGATGAGCACTCTGACCTTGATGTCAAAGGTCTCTTCATTGCGATCGGGCATACGCCGGCCACCGGGTTTCTCCGCGAGAGCGGTCTCGATTTTGACGACGCCGGGTACATCGTGCTCAACCATCGCGACAGTCGAACGAACATTGATGGCGTGTTCGCTGCAGGTGATGTAGCTGATGCGCATTATCGTCAGGCCGTCACGGCGGCTGGGATGGGATGCCAGGCCTCTATCGACGCTGAACGCTGGCTCGGTGCCCAGGAACTCGTCTGACCCCCCACTGCCCCCCACTGCCCCCCCCGACACTACCCCCGCAAGCAAGTTCGCTGCACGGGTCATGCTGCCGTCTTACGCGGACTGTGCTTGGAAAGCAGGTAGAGTTCGCGCGCGGTTGGCCAAAGTGGGTCATTCCGATCATGCAGGTCCACATTTCGGTACGAGTCGGACCGTGCATCCCATACCTGAACAGTGCGTGTTTTGTGCGTGCGTTCCATGCCGCTGCGACCGAACAGTTGATTGAACAGCCCGCGAAGGCCGGTGCTGGACTGTGATGATGTTGGCAATAACTTGTTCTTCATGGCATGGCTCCCTTTGTCTTCTGCTTTGTAGGATCATGCCGCGACTTCTTTCAGATCAAAGCGTGATGATCGTCACTGATGCGATAAGCTTCGGTCAAGAAACGTTTGTGTGGCCTACCGAGTTATCGGCGCCAGTTATCTGGAAATCACCACATGAATCGGACCTGCACATGCGCAGAACTTGCTGAACACCGACTGCAAAAGCACGCTACTCTACCGGACCATGTGCGGTATAGGCGGCATTCTCAGGCGCGATGGTCAGCCAATTCCGGATCAATGGCTCGACGCAATCGATGCGCGCATCGCCTACCGCGGCCCTGATGGAACCGGGCGCTTCCGTGACCGATCGGGCGAGATCGAAGTTGCACTCGTTCATCGCCGCCTCTCGATCATCGACCACGAAACCGGCAGCCAGCCGATGGTCAGTGAGCAGGGACGCGACGAACGCGAGGGCCTCGTCGCAGTCGTCTTCAATGGCTGCATCTATAACCACCGTGATCTTCGCGCTGAGCTTGAAGCGGAAGGCCACCATTTCACGACCGACCACAGCGATACCGAATCACTTCTCCACGCCTACCGACAATGGGGATCGGCATTGACCGATCACCTTGAAGGCATGTACGCCTTTGCGCTTTGGGACCGTGAGCAGCAGTCGCTTGTGCTTGCGCGCGACTGGTTCGGCGAGAAGCCGCTGTACGTCCGTGTCGGTGTGGATGATGAACCTGGCGTGATTGCGTTCGCCAGTGATGCGAAAGCGCTGGGGTGTTTGGACCAGGCATCACGTGATCAAGGTATCGAGCACTCACGATCGGCTCACGGGGCGATACCACTGCCATCGTGGACACGCCGGTACCTTCAGCTTGGGTATGCGCACGAAGGTGTCACGGTGTATGACAACACACGCAACCTTCGACCATCGATTGTCAACGGCATTGATGAAATGATCGGCCCACTCAACACCTTCAAGGCACGGACTGAAACCACCACCCAGGCCACGTTCGAGCATCTCATCGAGCAGGCGGTGCAGCGCCGGCTGGAAGCGGATGTTTCGCTTGGCTGTTTTCTCAGTGGCGGCGTGGATTCATCACTCATCGCCCATTTCGCCAATGACGCCCAGCCCGATCTGCCAACGTTCTCAGTGCGGATGCCCGATGAGCGGTACGACGAGTCGCCCTATGCCGAGATCGTCGCGGAGCATCTTGGTACGAGCCACACCACGCTCGAAGTGGCGATGGACCCTGCAGGTGACTTGCAACACCTTATCACCACGCTCGGCCAACCGTTCGGTGACAGCTCTATTCTGCCCACGTATTGGGTCGCCAAGGCTGCTCGGCAAAACGTCGAGGTCGCGCTGAGTGGTGACGGTGGTGACGAACTTTTCATCGGATACGAA